>NZ_JBWKYJ010000003.1:0-153930 GCF_059423685.1 Acidovorax sp. GW460-11-11-14-LB4
GGCTGAATCTGGCATGGAGCCGGATTACAGCACTATTTAATCAAACGATTGATTAAATTTTTGTTTCAAAAAATATCGCGGGTGTTTCGGCCGTGTTTCTGCCAGGGATGACCTGTTGGTTGCAGCGAGGGACGGGCAGATGGGATGGAGGTTTTGCACCGTCCCAATATATGGCGGGGAGGGGGAAGGCGACTCCTCCAGAAGTCGGCCTTCCCTTGCGCAGTGCGCCCGGCCGATCAGGCCGATGGGGCGGCGGAGCCGAAGACCGCCGACCACAGCGCCAGCACGGCATCGCGCTCGGTCTGCAGTGCGGGTGGCGTGACCTGGGTGGGCGCCTCGTCCAGCCGCGCCACGTGCTGTACCCGGCGCAGTTCGCGGTAGGCGTCGGCGGCTGCGTGGCCCACGCCTGGGGGCAGCAGACCCACTTGCTCGGCCCGCTGCAGCAGTGCAATGTTGCCCAGGTTGCCACGCAATTCGGGGTGGGCGGCAGACTGCGAGAGCACCAGGTACTGCACGGCAAATTCGGCGTCCACCATGCCGCCCGGGCTGTGCTTCACGTCGAAGCGACCGGCGGGCGTGGGGTGGGCTGAGCGCACCCGCTCGCGCATGGTCACGATCTCGCCCCTCAACGCCAGCGGGTCGCGGTCAGAGGTGATGACGGCCTCGCGCACAGCGTCAAAGCGCTCGCGCAAGGCCTCGCTGCCCATCACGAACCGCGCGCGTGTCATGGCCTGGTGCTCCCAGGTCCAGGCGGTGTTGCTGCCGCGTTGCTGCTGGTAGTTGGCGTAGGCCTCGAAGCTCGTCACCAGCAGGCCCGAGTTGCCATTGGGCCGCAGGGCCGTGTCGATCTCGTACAGGTCGCCCTCGCCGGTCTTGACGGTGAGCCAGTTGATGAGCTTGCGCACAAAGGCCGCGTACACCTCGGGGGCGCGCTCATCGTCGTCGTCGAACACAAAGACGATGTCCAGGTCGCTGCCGTAGCCCAGCTCCTTGCCGCCCAGCTTGCCGTAACCAATGATGGCGAACTGGGGTTCGTCGCGGTGGCGGTTCTTGAGGCGGCTCCAGCACCACTGGCTGGTGATGCGCAGCACGCTGTCGGCCAGCGCGCTGAGGTCGTCGGCCACCTGCTCCACCGTGATGCGGCGCTCCACGTCGCGCGCCAGGGTGCGGAAGGTTTCGGCATGCTGCGCACGGCGCAGCAGGTTGAGCAGGGTTTCGTCGTCGTCCTCACCGGTGGAGCGCAACGACGCCAGGCGCATGCCCAACTCGCGCTCAAAGTCGGCCACCACAAAACGTTCGGACAGCAGTGCGTCGCCCACCAGCTCGTCGATCACGCCGGGGTGCTGCAACAGGTACCGCGCGGGCCACTTGGCCGCGCCCAGAAGGTGCAGTAGCTGTTCGTGCACCGACGGCCGCTCCAGCAACAGCGCCAGATAGCTCTCGCGCCGCAGCAGCGGCTCCAGCCAGTTGGCCAGGTGCACGGTCGCCTCTTCGGTAACGCGTCCTTCCTTGAGCCACTGGGCCGTGCGCTGCACCAGGCGGAACAGGCGCGCGCGCGCTTCGTCACGCAGACCGGCCACGCGCGGGTGATTGCGCCACTCGGCCACACGCTCGCGAAAGCCCGGTGGCAGTTGCTCCAGCAGGCCTTCCAGCTCTGGAGGCGGCGGTGCCGCCGCCCGGGGGCCACCACAGCCACCGCCACTGCATTGTTTTTTGCCGTTGCCACCCAGCAGTGTGTCGAACTCCTGGGCCACCAGCTCGCGGTGTGCGTCCAGCTCGTGCAGGAAGGCGCAGCAGTCCTTGTAGCCCAGGGTGCTGGCGATCCAGGCCAGGTCATCGTCGCGTGTGGGCAGCACGTGGGTCTGCTGGTCGTCCAGGTACTGGATGCGGTGCTCCACCCGTCGCAGGAACACATAGGCCCGGGCCAGCGCGTCGGCGGTTTCCTGCGGCATCAGGCCCGCATGGGCCAGGCGCTGCAGCGCATCGAGCGTAGGGCGGCGGCGCAGCTCGGGGAACTGCCCGCCGCGCACCACCTGCAGCAGCTGCACGGTGAATTCGATCTCGCGGATGCCACCGCGCGAGAGCTTGACGTCGTTGGCACGCTCGGGGTGCCCGGCGCTGCGTTTGGACGCATGGTCCCGGATCTGGCTGTGCAGCGAGCGCAACGCATCGAACACGCTGTAGTCCAGGTAACGGCGAAACACAAACGGCAGCACCACGCCGCGCAGGGCCTGCACCTCGGGGCGGCCGATGCACTCGCGGGGGGCTACCACGCGGCTTTTGAGCCAGGCAAAACGCTCCCATTCGCGGCCCTGCACCTGCAGGTATTCCTCCAGCGCGGCCAGGGACACCGATGCGGGGCCCGAGTTGCCGTTGGGCCGCAGGGCCAGGTCCACCCGGAAGACAAAGCCATGCTCGGTGGTGTCGCCCACCAGGCTGTAGATGGCCTTGACGGCGCGCGCAAAGTATTCGTGGTTGGAGATGCGGCCCCGGCCATCGGGCATGCCGGCGGTTTCGCCATCGTGCTCATACACATAGATGAGGTCGATGTCGCTCGAGACATTGAGCTCGCGGGCGCCCAGTTTGCCCATGCCGATGATCCACAGCTGCACGGGCTGGCCCTGTGGGCCGCGCGGGGCACCATGGCGTTCGTCCAGCTCGCGGCGCGCCTGCTGGCAGGCGCGGTCCAGGGCCAGCTCGGCCAGTTCGGTCACGGCCCGGGTGATGTCGGCCAGCGGTGTCTGCGCTTCGCAGTCCAGCTGGATCAGTCGTTCCATGACCAGCTGGCGCAGCACCCGCAGCGCGGTCCCGGTGTCGCAGCCACGCGCGCACAGAGCGTCGTAGGCCTGCTCCATGGTCGCAAGCACCGGAACACCGGGTGGCAGCAGCGGCAGGTCGTTGGCGTAGCGGCGGTGCAGGCGCTGGTAGAAGCGGGAATGCTCGGCCAGAGGTCCCTCGGGCAGTGGCTGATGGCAGCGGGGGTCAGACAGAGAAGGATGCATGGCAGCCACAGCCGGATGTTGGACGGGAAGCGGGGTGCTGGTCTGCGGGCCCGACGGCATACAAAAGCTCACTGGGCACTCGGGTCACGAGTGAACCCACGCCAGGGCTGCGGGTCATAATTCCTGCCACTTTCCATCTCACCATGATCGATCCCACCTCGCACCCCTCACGCCTGCTGAAAATAGTCGCAGGTTTTGCACGGTGGTCGCTGGGCTTGTTGCTCGCCTTCTGGCTGTTGCTGACCATCGCATGGGGGGCTCTTCATGGCTGGATTGTGCCGCGAATCGGTGATTTCCGCCCACAGTTGCAGGCGCAGGCCGCACGGGTATTGGGGGTTCCCGTGCAGATCGGCGCCATCGTGGCCCGCACCGAGGGGCTGATCCCGTCCATCGAGCTGTCTGATGTCGCGCTGCTGGATGCCTCGGGCCGCACTGCGTTGCGCCTGCCCCGGGTGGTGGTGGCGCTGTCACCCCGTTCGTTGCTGCAGTGGGGGTTCGAGCAGCTTTACATCGAAGGCCCCGACCTGGATGTGCGCCGGGCGAGTGACGGACGCATCTATGTGGCGGGGCTGGAGTTTGCCCAGAACCAGGGCGACAGCAGCGCGGCGGCCGACTGGTTGTTCTCGCAGGGCGAGGTCTACATCAAGGACGGCACGGTGCGCTGGACCGATGAGCAGCGCGGCGCCCCCGAGCTGGCACTGGAAAAGGTGGACCTGGTTTTGCGCAACGGCAACTGGCGCCACAACCTCCGGGTGGATGCCACGCCGCCGCCGGAATGGGGGGACCGTTTCAGCCTGGTGGGTTTGTTTCGCGCGCCGCTGCTGCGCGCCCGCGATGGCAACTGGAAGCACTGGAACGGTCAGGTGTTTGCGCACTTCACGCGGGTCGATGTGTCGCATCTGCGGCACCACGCCGATGTGGGCATCGAGGTGGCGCAGGGCCGGGGCGCGTTGCGGGCCTGGGCAGATGTGCGCAGCGGCCAGGTGGTGGGGGGCACGGCCGACCTGGCGCTGGCCGATGTGAACACCACGCTGGCCGCCGATCTGCGCCCGCTGGTTCTTCCTTCCATCCAGGGCCGGCTGGGGGGACGGAGGCTCACCGGCGGCTTTGAGTTCTCGACGCAGGCGCTGCAGTTCCAGACCGATGACGGTCTGACCTGGCCCGGCGGCAACTTGCGGCTGGTGCACACCGATGCCAACGGCAAGGCCCCGGCGCAAGGCGAGTTGCGGGCTGACCGGCTGGACCTGGCGGCCCTGGCGCAGGTGGCCAGCCGCCTGCCGCTGGGGACGGCCGCCCACGAGGCCTTGCGCACCTACACGCCCCAAGGGCTGGTGGACGAGATCCAGGCCACCTGGAAGGGGCCTCTGGATGCGTTGCAGCAGTACCAGGTCAAGGGGCGTATCCAGGGGCTGGCACTGGCGGGTGCCACGGATGGCTCGGCCCCCGCCCACCTGGGTCTGCGTGGCGCCAATGTGGACATCGACATGAATCAGGCAGGGGGCAAGGCGGCACTGACCATGGCGTCAGGTGCGCTGGTGCTGCCAGGGGTGTTCGAGGAACCCGTCCTGCCGCTGGACCGGCTCAGTGCTGACGTGCGCTGGCAGCTGGACGGCAGCCGTATTGCCGTGCAGGCCAATGATGTGCAGTTCGCCAACGCTGATGCGCAGGGCGATGCCCGTGCCACCTGGCACACCAGCGACGCATCCAAGGCGCCCCACCGGTCGCGCTTTCCGGGGGTGCTGGACCTCACCGGCACGCTGCACCGCGCCGACGGCACCCGGGTGCACCGCTACCTGCCCCTGTCCATTCCTGCCGATTCGCGTCACTATGTGCGCGATGCGGTGGTCGCCGGCAGCGCCAGCAATGTGCAGTTCCGCGTCAAGGGCGATCTGCATGACCTGCCCTTCAACGATCCCAAGCAGGGCGAGTTCCGCATTGCGGCGCGCGTCAAGGACGTGACCTATGCCTACGTTCCTACCGCGCTGCAGCCTGCGGGCACCCTGCCCTGGCCTGCGTTGACTGACCTCGGCGGCGAGCTGATTTTTGAGCGTTCGTCCATGCAGGTGCGCGGCGCCAGCGGCGGTTTTGCAGGCAGCAAGGGCCTGCGGCTATCCAAGGTCGATGCCCGCATTCCAGACCTGGCGCACACCGTGGTGGGCGTGAGCGCCGATGCACGCGGCCCGCTGGCAGAGCTGCTCACGCTCATGACCACATCACCGCTGGGCCGTATGACAGGCAATGCGCTGGAGCAGGCCAGCGGCACGGGCAATGCCGACTTCCAGTTGCGACTGAGCCTGCCCATCAGCGACATCAACAAATCCAAGGTGCAGGGCAGCGTCACGTTGGCTGGCAATGAGCTGCGCATCACCCCCGACACCCCGGCGCTCACCCGCGTTCGGGGCGCCGTGCAGTTCAGCGAGACCGGGTTTTCACTGTCCAATGTGCAGGCCCAGGCGCTGGGCGGCCCTGTGCGGCTGGAAGGCGGCATGCGTGCGCTGGCGGCCAATGCCCCGGCCACCGAGTCGGCGGTGCAGATCCGCGCGCAGGGCACCGCCACGGCCGAAGGCCTGCAGCAAACCCCGCAGCTGGGCATGTTGTCACAACTGGCGCGGCGTGCCACCGGCAGCGCACCGTACACGCTGGCCCTGTCGTTTCGCCGGGGGGTTCCCGAGCTGCAGGTCAACACCAGCCTGCAGGGCCTGGCCTTGGCCTTGCCGCCCCCGCTGGGCAAGACGGCGGACAGCAGCCTGCCCCTGCGCTTTGACAACCAGGTGGCGCGCGAATCACTGGTGGGCTTGGCGAGCAGCAACGGCAACGGGAGCAGTGTCCCCCCGTTGCGGGACCAGATCGTGTTGGACCTGGGATCACTTGGTTCCGCCACCTACCTGCGCGACCTGAGCGGCCCCCAGCCGCGCGTGCTGCGCGGCGCCATCGGTGTGGGCCTGAGCAACGGCGAGTCCGCCCCGATGCCTGCGCAAGGCGTGGCTGCCAACATCAACCAGGGCAAGCTGGATGTGGACGCCTGGGACGAGGTGCTCACCCGGGCCACTGCCGCCGAGCCCGCCCCCCGGGGTGCCGCAGTGGCGACCACGCCTGTCGGGCAGGCCGTGGCACAGGACTATCTGCCCACCACCCTGGCGCTGCGCGCGCGCGAGCTCACGTTGCAAGGCCGCACGCTGCACAACGTGGTGGCAGGTGCGCTGCGCGACGGCTCCACCTGGCGTGCCAACCTCGATGCCACCGAACTCAATGGCTACCTGGAGTACCGCCAGCCCGGATCGCCCGACTTCAGCAGCGGCCGTTTGTTTGCCCGACTGTCGCGTGTGAACATGCCGCAAAGCGACGTGACCCAGGTCGAAGAACTGCTCAACGAGCAACCGGGCAACCTGCCTGCGCTGGACATCGTCGTGGAGGATTTCGAGCTGAGGGGCAAGCGGCTGGGACGGGTGGAGATGGAGGCCCAGAACCGGGGCGGCGAGGGAGTGCAGCGCGAATGGCGCCTGTCCAAGTTCAACATCACGGCGCCCGAGGCCGCTTTCACTGCCAACGGCAACTGGGCGGTGCTCAATGCGGCCTCTGCAGGCCCCCGTTCGGCCGAGCGGCGCACCGTGCTCAGCTTCAAGCTCGATATCCGTGACTCGGGCGATCTGCTGGCCCGCCTGGGCATGGCCAACGTGGTGCGGCGCGGCAAGGGCCGCATGGAAGGGCAGGTGGGCTGGATTGGCGCTCCCTTCAGCCCCGATTACCGCAGCATGACCGGGCAGATCAACCTGAATGTCGAATCCGGCCAGTTTCTGAAGGCTGATCCTGGCCTGGCCAAGCTGCTGGGCGTGCTCAGCCTGCAATCATTGCCGCGCCGCCTGACACTGGATTTTCGCGATGTGTTCAGTGAAGGTTTTGCGTTTGATTTTGTGCGCGGTGATGTACGCATCGAGCGCGGTGTGGCCACTACCAACAACCTGCAGATGAAGGGCGTCAATGCGGCCGTACTGATGGAAGGCAGCGCCAACATCGACCAGGAGACGCAGGACCTGCGTGTGGTAGTGGTGCCAGAGATCAACGCCATGACGGCGTCGCTTGTAGCCACAGCCATCAACCCGGTGATTGGTCTGGGCAGCTTTTTGGCACAGGTGTTTTTGCGCGGTCCGCTCATCGAGGCTGCCACGCAGGAATTCCGCATCGATGGCACCTGGGCCGACCCGCGGGTGGTGCGCGTGGCCCGCCGCGGGCGCGAATCGAGCCCTGCCACCGAGGCGACGCCCCGGGCCAACCCACCCCCCAAGACTGGAGAACCTTCATGAAAGTCGCCTCCGTCCAGATGGTGTCTGGCATCGCGCTGGACGATAACCTGCGCGTTGCGCGCCAGCTGCTGGAACAGGCTGCGCAGGGCGGCGCTGAGCTGGCGGTGCTGCCGGAGTATTTTTGCCTGATGGGGCACAAGGACACTGATAAGCTCGCCTTGCGCGAGACCGCTGGTTCCGGAGTGATCCAGCAGTTTCTGGCCGATACCGCGCGCGCGCTTGAGATGTGGATCGTGGGCGGCACGCTGCCGATGGCCACGGGTACGCCGGACCGGGTGCGCAACACGACGCTGGTCTTCGACCCGACGGGTGCCTGTGTGGCGCGCTACGACAAGATCCATCTCTTTCGCTTCAGCAACGGCGCTGAACAGTACGACGAAGGCCGTGTCATCGACGCCGGTGACACCCCGGTGCAGTTTGATCTGCAAGCGCGCAGCGGCCAGCGCTGGCGGGTGGGGTTGTCCGTGTGTTACGACCTGCGCTTTCCGGAGTTGTACCGCGCGCATGCCCGCGCAGGTGCGGACCTGCTGCTGGTGCCCAGCGCCTTCACGCACACCACGGGTCAGGCGCACTGGGAAGTGTTGCTGCGTGCCCGCGCGGTGGAAAACCTGGCCTATGTACTCGCACCTGCCCAAGGCGGTGTGCACGCCAACGGCCGCCATACCTGGGGCCACAGCATGCTGGTGGACCCCTGGGGCAGCATCATCGCGCAGCGCGATCAAGGCGCTGGCGTGGTAGCCGGCGAGCTGGACGCGCAGCGCCTGAGTGCCGTGCGCGCCCAGCTGCCCGCATTGACCCACCGCGTGCTGTGAAGCCAACGCCCGTCAAACGCACCCTGCTGCAGCGCTGGCGCGGAGCCTGGCGGCGCTGGTCGTTATGGACGGCGCTGGTACTGCTCGTGGTGTCCATGCTTGCCACCATGGTGTGGCTTGCCGGGCGCTATGAAGCCAGCCAGGTGCAGACCCGCCTGGAGCGGGACACAGCCGATGCAGTCTCGGACATCCGCACCGCGCTGACGCACAACCTGCAAAGCCTGCAGGCACTCCCCAGCGACAACCCGAGCCATCTGGCCTGGGAGGTCGAGGCGTCTGACCTGCTGCGTAACCGGCGCGAGCTCGTGCGCATTGAGCTGCGCGATGCGAATCTGCGCATGCGCACCCACGTGCAGTCGCCCTACCGCCCGGTGGCCTGGGACATGCGGCTGCGCGACAGTGGCCAGTCGGACCTCACCATCGCCTGTGCCAACGCGCGTCGCCTGGGGGGGCCAGCGTATTCCAGCAGCTACTTTCAGCCCCATGGTGACGGCCTGGGCTCGGAGATGATGGAGCTGTGTGTTCCGTTGTCTGCCAGCGGACGCACCATGGGGTATCTGGTCGCGACGTATGCGCTGCAGGACATCCTGGCCAATCTGGTGGGGCACAACCTCACGCGCAGCCAGGAAGCCTCCTTCACAGAGGCCGACGGCACCCGGCTGGCGGTGCTGGGAGCGGCGCGACGGGGGTCGCGCATGTTCTCGGCGCAGCATCTGCTGGACTTGCCAGGCAGTACATTGGTGCTGCGCATGGACAGCTGGCACAGTGCACCCAGCCTGTTCCCCAATGTGTTGACGGCCCTGGTCACGGCCATGTCGATTGCGCTGGTGACGGTGATGGTGGTGCTGGTGCGCGACAACCGCCGCCGCCTGCGCGCCGAGCGCGACCTGGCCGATGCGCTGGCCTTTCGCAAGGCGATGGAGGACTCGCTGGTGACCGGGCTTCGCGCGCGCGACCTGGAGGGGCGCATCACCTACGTCAACCCGGCCTTCTGCGAGATGGTGGGCTTCAGCCCGCAGGAGCTGCTGGGCCTGAGCATGTCGGCACCCTATTGGCCCCCCGAGCGTGTGGAGGAATACCGCCAGCGCCAGGCCATCCGTTTTGCCGGCACCATGCCGCCGCGCGAGGGGTTTGAGTCCGAGTTCATGCGCAAGGACGGCACGCGGTTTCCCGTGCTGATCATCGAGGCCCCGCTCATCAATGCCCAAGGCCAACACACCGGCTGGATGAGCGCGTTCCTGGACATCAGCGAACAGCGCCGGGTCGAGGAGCTGTCCCGCGCCTCGCAGGAGCGGCTGCAGGCCACTGCGCGGCTGGCCACGGTGGGCGAGATGGCTTCGTTGCTCAGCCATGAACTCAACCAGCCGCTGGCCGCCATCTCCAGCTACGCCAATGGCTCCATCAACCTGCTGGAACATGCCACTCCCGCCAGTGCGTCTGTACCCGAGCCCGACGCGCTGGAGGATGTGCGCATGGCCATGCGCCAGATTGCCCGCCAGGCCGAGCGAGCGGGCCGAGTGATCAAAAGTGTTCACGACTTCGTCCGGCGCCGCGACCAAGCCCGTGAGGCAGTGCATGCGCAGCAATTGCTCGATGCCATTCTGCCGCTGGTGAGCCTGCAGGCCCGCAAACTGGGCGTGCGCGTCAACACATCGGTGGAGCAGGGCCTGGCGCCCGCGCTGTGTGACCGTACGATGGTGGAGCAGGTATTGCTGAACCTGGCGCGCAATGCCATGCAGGCGATGGATGATCCCGGAGTGCGCAATCGCGTGCTGGATATCCGGGTGCGGCGTGCTGCCTCCAACCCGCATAACGGCTGGATTGAATTTGCTGTGACCGATGTGGGAACCGGGATTCCCCCCGAGGTCGCAGAAAAACTGTTCACCCCGTTCTTCACCACCCGCCCGGAGGGCATGGGCTTGGGGTTGAGCATGTGCCGCACTGTCATCGAACAACACGGCGGTTTTCTCGGATTTGCGCCGAATGAGCCCCGTGGTACGGTATTCACCTTCACGCTGCCCGTGAACAATGGAGCCACCCCCTGAGGCAGTTACGGCGGCCAGCGCTGGGGCTTTGGCGCTTTCATCGTCTGCGCGTGACTGACATTGCAATGGACAACTGAACTGATCTATGGAGCCCATCACCAACGCCACCGTGTACATCGTGGACGATGACGCCAGCGTGCGCGAGGCACTGGCCTGGCTGCTGCGCTCGCGCAGGCTGCCCAGCGAGTCCTTTGATTCGGCCGAAGCCTTCGATGCCATGCTGCAAAAGCGGCCCCCCCAACGCCAGCCCTGTTGCCTGCTGTTGGATGTGCGTATGCCTGGCATGAGCGGGCTGGCACTGTTTGACGTGTTGGCCGCGCGGGGCGACCTGGCCACCATGCCGGTGATCTTTCTCACTGGCCATGCGGACGTGCCCACCGCCGTGGACACCGTCAAGCGGGGGGCCTTTGATTTTTGCGAGAAGCCCTTTTCCGACAACGCGCTGGTGGACCGCATTGAGCAGGCACTCGCCCAATCGGCCGAGCGGCTGGCACAGGTGCGCGAACGCAGTGACTTGCAGGTGCGACTGAGCGAACTGACCGAGCGGGAGCGTGATGTGATGGACCTGGTGGTCGCCGGTCTTCCCAACAAGCTCATCGCCGACCAGCTCGACATCAGCGTGCGCACGGTCGAGGTTCACCGCTCACGGGTGTTCGACAAGATGCAGGTCAAGTCCGCTGTGGAGTTGGCCAACCTGCTGCGCACGGGTAACTGAGCCCACCTTCTGGCGGGGAGTTCGCAGTCCGGGCGATCAGCCCCGTGGTCGTTCGCCCACAAAAATCTCGACCCGCCGGTTGCGCGCACGGCCCTCGGCGGTGTCGTTGGTAGCGATGGGGTAACGCTCGCCCATGCCTTCGATCACGATGCGGCGGCCATCCACACCGCGCGCTGTCAGGTAGCTGCGGGTGCTTGCGGCGCGGTCCATCGACAGGGGGTTGTTGGTGGCATCGCTGCCTGTGCTGTCGGTGTGCCCCACGATACGTACGTCAGTGTTCGGGTTGTTGCGCAGGCCTGCGGCAAACTGGTCCAGGACCGGCGCGAAGTTGGGCTGGATGTCCGAGCGGCCCACGGCAAACGAGATGTCGCTGGGGATATTGAGCTTGAGCTGGTTGTCAGCCGTCTGGGTCACGGCGATACCGGTGCCCTGGGTGGCCTGTTCCATCTCGCGCTTTTGGCGCTCCATGTTTTGCGACCAGATGTAGGTGCCCAGTGCCCCGACACCGGCCCCCACCACGGCGCCGGTCCCGGCGTTGCCGCCGGTCGCGGAGCCGATGACCGCGCCTGCCAGCGCCCCAATGCCCGCTCCGGTGGCCGTACGGCGCTGGGTGTCATCCATACTGGCGCATCCGGTGACCAGAACGATGGCGGCGGCAGCGCCGAGAATTTGAATGTGTGTGCGCATGTGTGTGCTCCTTGAAAAGCGGTGGCGCTGGGTGGGCGGGCCTTGCGCCCGCCGCGCTGTCGGAGCGTTATCGCGTCCCGTGCAGTGGCGTCACCCAGCTCACGCCATCGTGGGGCCCGCGATGAAGCGGTGCCATCGGCGCGCTGGCCCATCGGTTGTAGGACAGGGCCGTCCCTGGGGCGCAACTCACTGCCCGTTCAAGGCGATGGCGGAGGCTTGTCGCTGTCGGCGGGCGGTGGGGCCTTCAGTTCTCCTCCCTTGCGGCCCGAGAACATGGTCCACCACACGATAGCCACCAGTACCACCAGCGCCAACAGCGCTTCAAGCAAAATCAGCCCCATGAAATTGACACTCCTGCGCGTTGCGTTAACCGCGCTGATTGTAGGAACGCTGGCCGCCTGCTCCACGCCCCCTGCCCCAGTCCCCGCACGCCCTGGGGGCACTCCTGCGCCGCTGCCGCCCAGTGCGGTGGTGCTGCCAGGCGACACCGGCCCGCTGCCATCGCCCATGGCGCAGCCCAAAAGCCGCTGGATTCCCGTGCGCTGGGCCGAGCTGCCGGGCTTTACCGAAGACGCGCTGCACGAAGCCTGGAACGCGTGGATCAAGAGCTGCGAGCGGCCCCAGCCGCCCTTCACTGCGCTGTGCAGCGAGGTCCGGCAGCTGAGCATTGCCACGGCCGATGAGCAGCGCGCCTGGCTCATCGCACGCTTGCAGCCCTACCGCGTCGAGGCCACTGACGGCAACGCCGATGGTCTGCTGACGGCCTACTACGAACCGATGATGGACGCGGCACGGCAGCCCGGCAATGGCTTCACAGTGCCTATCTATCGGGTACCCGCCAGCCTGGGGGCGCGCAAGCCCTGGTACACCCGCCAGCAGATTGACACCCTGCCGGAGGCCCAGGCCGCGCTCGCGGGTCGGGCCATTGCGTGGCTGCGTGACCCCATCGAGTCCATGGTGCTGCACATCCAGGGGTCGGGCCGTCTGCGCATCACCGAGCCCGATGGCTCGGTCTCGCTGGTGCGGGTGGCCTACGCAGGCACCAATGACCAGCCCTACCAGAGCGTGGGGCGCTGGTTGCTGGACCAGGGGCTGACGCGCGATGCGACCTGGCCGGGCATCCGCGCCTGGGTGGCCGCGAACCCCCAGCGCACCAATGAGCTGCTGTGGAGCAACCCGCGCTATGTGTTCTTCCGCGAAGAGCCCTTGAGCCCGCTGGACGCCGGGTTTGGCCCGCGTGGTGCGCAGGGCGTGCCCTTGACGCCGGGTCGATCGATTGCAGTGGACCGGCAGAGCATTCCCTACGGCACCCCCGTGTGGCTGGCTTCGTCCGGCCCGCAGGTGCAGCTCAACCGCCTGGTGCTCGCACAGGACACGGGCAGTGCCATCCTCGGTGCAGTGCGTGCGGACTATTTCACGGGTTGGGGGCCAGAGGCGGGTGACATCGCGGGCCGGCTCAAGCAGAACTTGCGCCTTTGGGCGCTGTGGCCGCGCTGAGGCGCTCATGAAATGAGGCGTGGCCCCAATCTGCCCTGCCTTTTGGAGCTGGCAGAGCCAGGGCGGCGCGCCTTCAAGCCCGTGTGCGTGTGAGGTGTGTCAGCGGCAGCGCCCCGCTGGCCTTCACCTCACCCAGCGAGAAGCTGGTGTGCATGTCTTTCACGTTGGGCAGGTTCAGCAGTACGTCGCGCGCAAACTGCGAGAAGCTGTCCAGATCCCGTGCCACCACCTGCAGCTCGAAGGTGCCGGTGCCGCTGATGTAGTGGCACGACACCACTTCCGGAATCTGTCGGATGGCTTCCTCCATCTTGCGCGTGAGGTTGCCCGTGCTGCGGTCCGCATCCAGCCGCACGAAGGCCAGTACCCCGAGGCCGATCTTGTGCCGGTCGATTTCTGCGCGGTAGCCCTTGATGAAGCCTTGCTCCTCCAGCGCCCGCACGCGGCGCCAGCAGGGTGCGGCCGACAGGCCCACCCGCTGGGCCAGCTCGGCATTTGTCAGTCGGGCGTCAGCCTGCAGCTCGTTGAGGATGGCGATATCGAATTTGTCGAGAGTGTTCACAAAGTGGCCGAAAAGAGAAAGATCCTTTCTCAGAATAGCCTAAACACGGCACAGAACGCAAAGACATATCAGCGGCGCAGACATACACTTACCTGCACATTAGTGCCGTGGCCCTAAACGGGCCGCAGGTGCTGCCCCAGCGTGCCCACAAGGCGCGGACATCACAAAAGCCATTGGAGACATAGCCATGAACGCCCCCCTGCCCGAGTCCATCCGCAAAGCGCTAGAGACGGTCACTCTGGATGACAAATACACCTTGGGCGAGGGCCGCGCCTTCATGAGCGGCGTGCAGGCCCTCGTGCGCCTGCCCATGCTGCAGCGCCAGCGCGATGCGGCGGCGGGGCTCAATACAGCGGGCTTCATCAGTGGCTACCGGGGCTCGCCCCTGGGCACGTACGACCAGGCGCTGTGGGCCGCCAAGAAGCACCTGGCGGCCAACAACATCGTCTTTCAGCCCGGCGTGAACGAAGAACTGGGCGCCACGGCCGTGTGGGGCACGCAGCAACTTGACCTGTACCCCCAAAGCAAGAAATTCGATGGCGTGTTCGGCATCTGGTACGGCAAGGGCCCGGGCGTGGACCGCTGCTCGGACGTGTTCAAGCACGCCAACATGGCGGGCACCGCCAAGCACGGCGGCGTGATCGCGATTGCGGGCGACGACCACATCAGCAAGAGCAGCACGGCCGCGCACCAGAGCGATCACATCTTCAAGGCCTGCGGCACGCCGGTGTTCTTCCCGAGCAGCGTGCAAGAGATTCTGGACATGGGCCTGCACGCCTTTGCCATGAGTCGTTTTTCGGGCGTGTGGTCGGGCATGAAGACCATCCAGGAGGTGGTGGAGTCGTCCAGCAGCATCAACATCGACCCGGACCGCGTGAAGATCGTGATGCCCGAGGACTTCGTGATGCCGCGCGGCGGCCTGCACATCCGCTGGCCTGATGCGCCCCTGGAGCAGGAAGCGCGCCTCATGGACTACAAGTGGTACGCGGCGCTAGCGTACATCCGCGCCAACAAGCTCAACTACAACGTCATCGAAGGCAAACAAGACCGCTTCGGCATCATCGCCAGCGGCAAGGCCTACAACGACACGCGTCAGGCCTTGGTGGATCTGGGGCTGGACGACGACACCTGCCGCAGCCTGGGCATCCGCGTACACAAGGTCAACGTGGTGTGGCCGCTCGAAGCCACCATCACGCGTGACTTTGCCCAGGGCCTGCAAGAGATTCTGGTGGTGGAGGAAAAACGCCAGGTCATCGAATACCAGCTCAAGGAAGAGCTGTACAACTGGCGCCCCGATGTGCGTCCCAACGTGCTGGGCAAGTTCGACGAGCCCGAGGGCGACGCCACCGGCGGCGAATGGAGCATGCCCAACCCCAGTCAGAACTGGCTGCTGCGCGCCAAGGCCGACCTCACGCCCGCCATCATCGCCAAGGCAATTGCCAAGCGCCTCAAGAAGCTGGGGTTGCCCTCTGACATCGTGGCCCGCATGGAGGCGCGCCTGGCCATCATCGAGGCCAGCGAACGCGCCATGACGGAGTTGAAGGTGGACACGGGCGAACGCGCTCCGTGGTTCTGCAGCGGTTGCCCGCACAACACCAGCACCCGTGTGCCCGAGGGCTCCCGCGCCGTCGCCGGCATTGGCTGCCACTACATGGTCAACTGGATGCCCGACCGCCGCACCAGCACCTTCACGCAAATGGGCGGCGAGGGCGTGACCTGGGTGGGCCAGCAGCCCTTCACCACGGACGCGCACATCTTCGCCAACCTGGGCGACGGCACCTACTTCCACAGCGGCCTGCTGGCCATTCGCCAGAGCATTGCGGCGGGTGTGAACATCACGTACAAGGTGCTCTACAACGACGCCGTGGCCATGACCGGCGGCCAGCAGGTAGGCGAGCGGCCTGAGGGCCACTCGGTGCTGCAGATCATGAACAGCCTCAAGGCCGAAGGTGTGGCAAAGCTCGTGATCGTGACGGACGAGCCGCACAAATACGACGGTGTGGCCCTGGCCGATGGCGTGACGGTGCACCACCGCGACGAGCTGGACACCATCCAGCGCCAGTTCCGTGAGATCAAGGGCTGCACTGCCATCATTTACGACCAGACCTGCGCCACCGAAAAGCGCCGCCGCCGCAAGCGCGGCAAGCTGGCCACCCCTGACAAGACCGTGGTCATCAACGACCTGGTGTGCGAGGGCTGCGGCGACTGCTCGACGAAGTCGAACTGCCTGAGCGTGGAGCCCGTGGAGACCGAGTTCGGCCGCAAGCGCCGCATCAACCAGAGCACGTGCAACAAGGACTACTCCTGCGTGAACGGTTTCTGCCCGAGCTTTGTGACGGTGGAAGGCGGCCAGCTCAAGAAGCCCAAGAAGGAAAAGAAGGGCGACCTGTCGGCACTGCCCAACATCCCAGAACCCGTGCTGCCCGTGGCCGAAACCGCCTGGGGCATCGTGGTGGGCGGCGTGGGGGGCACGGGGGTCATCACCATCGGCTCGCTGCTGGGCATGGCCGCGCACCTGGACGGCAAGGGCGTGATCACCCAGGACGCCGGTGGCCTGGCCCAAAAGGGCGGCGCTACCTGGAGCCATATCCAGATCGCCAACCGGCCTGACGCCATCTACACCACCAAGGTCGATACGGCCAAGGCCGATCTGGTGATTGGCTGCGACTCCATCGTGGCCGCGCACAAGTACACGTTGGCTGTCATGCAGCCGGGCCGCACCTTTGTGGCGCTCAACACGCACGGCACGCCCACGGCGGCGTTTGTGAACAACCCGGACTGGCAGTTCCCCGGCGGCAACTGCGATGCCGCCATTGCCGCTGCCGTGGGCGCGGCAGGTGTGGGCAGCTTTGACGCCGAGCAAGTGGCCACCCAGCTGCTGGGCGACAGCATCTACACCAACCCGCTGATGCTGGGCTACGCCTGGCAAAAGGGCCGCGTGCCGCTGACGTTGGCATCGCTGATGCGCGCCATGGAACTCAACGGCGTGCAGGTGGACAACAACAAGGCCGCGTTTGAATGGGGCCGCCGCTGCGCGCACGACCTGGCGGCGGTGCAGGCGCTGTTCCAGGCCGCGCAAGTGATCCAGTTCGTCAAGAAGCCGTCGCTGGCCGAGATGGTGGCCAAGCGCGTGGAGTTCCTGACGGGTTATCAGAATGCCGCTTACGCTTCCGAGTACCAGACCTTCGTCGAGAAAGTGAAGGTGGCGGAAGCAAAACTGGGCAGCGGCACCCGCCTGTCTGAGGCTGTGGCCCGCTACCTGTTCAAGCTCATGGCCTACAAGGACGAGTACGAAGTGGCGCGCCTGCACACCGACAAGGCCTTCACGGACAAGATCGCGAACATGTTCGAAGGCGACTACAAACTGGTGCACCACCTGGCACCGCCCCTGAGCGCCAAGAAGAACGACAAGGGCGAGCTGGTGAAGCAGCCGTTTGGCCCTTGGATGCGCAGCGCCTTCGGCCTGCTGGCGAAGATGAAAGGCCTGCGCGGCACGGCACTGGACATCTTCGGCAAGACCGAGGAGCGCCGTATGGAGCGTGCACTGATCGTCGAATACCGCGCCTGCGTCGACGAGCTGCTGGCCCGCCTGAACGCTGACAACCTGGCCTTGGCGGTGGAAATTGCCCGCATTCCCGAAGAGATCCGTGGTTACGGCCACGTGAAGGAACGGCACCTGAAGGCGGCGCGTCCCAAGTGGGACGGCCTGATGGCCCAGTGGCGCACGGGCGCCCCGGTCCAGCGTCAGGTCGCCTGATAGGTCCTTCTGCCGTCAGTGTCTCCCACAAAAGCCCGCCTCTGTGCGGGCTTTTGCTATTAATAGTGTAGCTATCGAGGCATGAATCCCTAGCGCATCACCCGTTTTTGGGCTGTATTTCCGCTGGCAGGCCCTTGTGGGGCCCGCAGGTGGCAAACACCCGCTGCGCGCTTGGGTCTTCCCCCTTGGGCGGCGCTCAAGGCGCCGCATACAATGGCCTGTTCTGCCCCCGCAGGCGCTTTGGCGCTTGGTGTGGGCGGGTTGTGTGAATTTTGACCATCCGTTGTGGAGTCCAGTCCGTGTTTATTTCTTCCGCTTTCGCCCAAACCGCACCTGCCGCAGCCGCTGGCGGCGGTGACATCATGTCCTCTCTGACCGGCATGCTGCCCCTGGTGCTCATGTTTGTGGTGCTGTACTTCGTCATGATCCGCCCCCAGATGAAGCGCCAGAAAGAACACCGCGCCATGATCGACGCCATCGCCAAGGGCGATGAAGTGGCTACCGCCGGTGGCATCGTGGGCAAGGTGACGCGCCTGTCCGAAGGGTTTCTGCACATCGAGATCGCCAGTGGCGTGGAAGTGCAAATGCAGCGCAGCGCTGTGGTGCAGGTGCTGCCCAAGGGCTCCGTCAAGTAATCCATGAACATCCCCCTGAGGCGCTGCGCGCCCCGGCCCGTCCGGGCGCGGGGTCGGGGGGCGCTGGCGCGTAGGGCGCCTGCACAACTGAGGTGAGAGCGCGATCATGAACCGTTATCCGGTCTGGAAGTACGCGATCCTGGTGATCGTGCTGCTGGTGGGGGCCTTGTACACCCTGCCCAATTTCTTTGGCGAGGCGCCTGCTGTGCAGGTGTCGTCGGCCAAGGCCACCGTCAAGGTGGATACCGCCGTGCAGCAGCGGGTGGAAGAAGCCCTCAAGGCCGCCGGTGTGACACCTGACTTTGTGGCGCTGGAGGGCAACTCGGTGCGCGCGCGTTTCGACACGCCCGACACCCAGCTCAAGGCCAAGGATGCCATCCAGAAGGCACTGGTGCCTGACGCCAACGACCCTTCCTACATCGTGGCCCTCAACCTCGTGTCGCGTTCGCCGCTGTGGCTCAAGGCCCTGCACGCCAATCCGATGTACCTGGGGCTGGACCTGCGCGGTGGCGTGCACTTCATGCTGCAGGTGGACATGCAGGCGGCGCTGACCAAGAAGTCCGAGTCCTATGCGGGTGACATCCGCACGGCACTACGCGACAAGAACATCCGCCATGGCGGCATCAGCCGCGACGGCCAGTCCATCGACATCAAGGTGCGCGATGAAGCCACGGCCACGGCCGCGCGCAACCTGATCGCCGACCAGTTCGCCGATCTCCAGGTCACCACCACGCCAGAAGGCACTGAGTTCAAGCTGCGCGCTTCGATCAAGCCCGAAGCCACACGCCGCGTGCAGGAGCAGGCGCTCAAGCAGAACATGGTCACGCTGCATAACCGGATCAACGAGCTGGGCGTGGCCGAGCCCGTGATCCAGCAGCAGGGTCTGGACCGCATCGTGGTGCAGCTGCCCGGCGTGCAGGACACCGCCAAGGCCAAGGACATCCTGGGCCGCACTGCCACGCTGGAAGTGCGCATGGTGGACGAGGGCACCGAAGCCCGTTCGGCAGAGACAGGCCGTGGCCCCGTGCCGTTCGGCTCCGAGCGCTACCTGGAACGCAACGGCCAGCCCGTCATCGTCAAGAAGCAGGTCATCCTGACCGGCGAAAACCTGACCGATGCGCAGCCGGGCTTTGACGGCCAGACGCAGGAACCCACTGTCAACCTCACGCTGGACGCCAAGGGCTCCCGCATCTTCAAGGACATTACGCGCGAGAACGTGGGCAAGCGCATGGCCATCGTGCTGTTCGAAAAGGGCAAGGGCGAGGTCGTCACGGCCCCTGTCATCCGTTCCGAAATCGGTGGCGGCCGCGTGCAGATCTCGGGCCGCATGACCACGGCCGAGGCCAACGACACCGCTCTGCTGTTGCGCGCTGGCTCGCTGGCCGCGCCCATGGAAATCATCGAGGAATACACCATCGGCCCCAGCCTGGGCGCCGACAACATCGAGCGCGGTATCCACAGCGTGGTGTGGGGCATGGTGGCCATTGCGGTGTTCATGTGCATCTACTACGCACTGTTCGGCATTTTCTCCACCGTCTCGCTGGCGGTGAACGTGCTGCTGCTGCTGGCCATCTTGTCCATGCTGCAGGCCACGCTCACGCTGCCCGGCATCGCTGCCATGGCGCTGGCGCTGGGGGTGGCGATTGACTCCAACGTGCTGATCAACGAGCGCATCCGCGAAGAGCTGCGCGAGGGGGTGTCGCCCCAGGCGGCCATCCACGCGGGGTATGAGCGTGCCTGGGCCACCATCCTGGACTCGAACGTGACCACCTTGATCGCGGGCCTGGCGCTGCTGGCGTTTGGCTCCGGCCCGGTGCGTGGCTTTGCTGTGGTGCACTGCATCGGCATCCTGACCAGCATGTTCTCGGCCGTGTTCTTCTCGCGTGGCCTGGTGAACCTGTGGTACGGCCGCAAGAAGAAGCTCAAGAGCGTGGCCATCGGTCAGGTGTGGAAGCCTGAGTCCGATAGTGCTGTGGCCAAGACGAACTAAAGGAGGAAGACCATGGAATTCTTCCGTATCCGCAAAGACATACCTTTCATGAAGCACGCGTTGGTCTTCAACGCGATCTCCTTCATCACTTTCGCTCTGGCGGTGTTCTTCCTGCTTACGCGTGGGCTGCACCTATCGGTGGAGTTCACGGGCGGCACCGTGATGGAAGTGGCCTACAGCCAGCCCGCCGAACTGGCCAAGGTCCGCGACACCGTGGCCGCACTGGGCTACCCCGACGTGCAGGTGCAGAATTTCGGCACCTCGCGTGACGTGATGATTCGCCTGCCCGTGCAAAAGGGCGTGACGTCCGCACAGCAGAGCGAGCAGGTGCTGGGCGCCTTGAAGGCTGCAGACCCCGCAGTGACCTTGCGTCGCACCGAATTTGTAGGTCCGCAGGTGGGCGAGGAACTGGTGCACGGCGGCCTGATGGCGCTGGCCATGGTGGTCGTGGGCATCGTGATCTACCTGGCCTTCCGCTTTGAGTGGAAATTCGGCGTCGCTGCAATCATTGCCAACCTGCACGACGTGGTGATCATCCTGGGCTTCTTTGCGTTCTTCCAGTGGGAGTTCTCGCTGTCGGTGCTCGCTGGCGTGCTCGCCGTGTTGGGTTACTCGGTGAACGAATCGGTCGTGATCTTCGACCGGATCCGCGAGGCCTTCCGCAAGTACCGCAAGATGACCACGCACGAGGTGATCGACCACGCCATCACCAGCACGATGAGTCGAACCATCATCACCCACGCCTCCACCGAGGCGATGGTGCTGTCGATGTTCTTCTTTGGCGGCCCGAGCTTGCACTACTTTGCATTGGCGCTGACCATCGGTATTCTGTTCGGTATCTATTCCTCGGTGTTCGTGGCGGCGGCTATTGCCATGTGGCTGGGCGTCAAGCGCGAGGATCTCGTCAAGCCCGCCAAAAAGGAGGGGGATCCCAACGATCCCCATGCCGGAGCTACCGTCTGACCCGCTAATATCTGTTCATGCACACCACGCCCCCTTCTGTTCCGCAACGCCGCCTGGCCCGCCAGGCGCGCCAGCGGTTTGTAGAGGGGATCTGTGGAGGGTTGGTGGACCTGGACAAGACCGTCCAGGACTTCCTCACCGCGTTGATGAACCAGACGGGCACAGCCCGCGAGATGCAGTCGCGCCGGGATGCGTGGCTGCAGTACCAGCAAAAACATTCCGCATGGACGGAGCGCGCCGGCAAGGCCTGGCAAGAGGCCCTCGCTCCCCACGTCAGCTCTACACGTGGCCAGCTGGCGGCTGGTGGTGGTGGGCTCAGTCAGTTCGAGCTGCTCAGCGACGATGTGGTCGAGAACAAGATCCTCGCCTCGCGCATGGCGTTGACGGTGAACGAGCAGGTCAGCCATCAGTTCGACACCTTGCGCCAGCGCACCCAGTCGCTGGAGGGGCAGGAGCTGGACAGTAGCGACATCCTGCGACCCGACACGGTATGCCTGTTGCTGGTGGAGCAATGGGTGGAGGCAGGGCTACCCCGCACGGACCTGCAAACCGTGGTGGACCCCCTGCAGCGCGAGCTGGCCAACCTGCTTCAGAAGCACTACCAGGCGGTCAACGTGTTCTACGTAGAGCAGGGCATCACGCCGCAGGTCGATCTCAAATCCAAGGTGCGCCGCACGCAAGGGGGCATCGCCACGGGCAGTGGCGGGGGCGATTCGGGTTCCGGGGGCCTGGCTTCGCAGGCCCTGGCGCAGACCCGCCAGGCCATGATGGCCGCGCGCGGAGGAGTGCAGCAGCCTCCCGGCATGCCCGCTGGGGCTCGGCCGATGGGGCCACCGGGCACGCAGATGCTGCCCCCCGGACATGGCGGCTACCCCCGGCCACCACACGGAATGCCCACGGCCTTTGCCACGGGCATGACGCCGCTCGCCCGGGCACGCCAGCGTGCGCAGGGTGTGATGGGGCAGTTGCGGCGGCTGCTCACGCAGCCTGCCACCGGCTTTGACATGGTGAATGCGCCCCCCGCTTCGGCCGCGCTGGCCCATGCGCTCACGGCGCACCGCGTGCATGCGGACACCTACTACAGCGGCGTGGCCACGCTGATGGAGGACTACAGCCCTGCAGCCGTGGTCCAATTGGTGGGCACCGTGCGGGAGCGCTCCACCGAACTCAAGAAGAAAGCGACCACCTCGGGCGAGAAGGCCATCATCGAGGTGGTGGCGTTGATGTTCCAGAGCATCCTCGCAGAGGACCGGATACCGCCCGCCGTGCGGGTGTGGTTTGCCCGGCTGCAGGTGCCGGTGCTGCGTGTGGCCTTGGCTGAGCCCGAATTTTTCAGCAATCTCGACCATCCCGCCCGCAAGCTGATCGACCGCATGGGTGCCTGTGTACTCGGTTTTGACGCGACCAGCATCAATGGCAGCGCGTTGGAAGCCGAGATTCGCCGTGTGGTGCAGGTGATCGAGCAGTACCCAGAGACCGGACGCCGCGTCTTTCAGCTCGTTTATGACGAGTTCGAGAAATTCCTGGCCAAGTTCCTGACCGAAAAGCAGGTCACTTCGCGCCTGGTGAGCGTCGCCCAGCAGGTCGAGCAACGGGAAACGCTGGCGATCCAGTACACCATCGAGCTGCGCACCATGTTGCGCGACATGCCGGTGCGCGATGAGATCCGCGAGTTCCTGTTCAAGACCTGGGCCGAGGTGCTGGCGCTGTCGGCCGTACGCGATGGCCCTCAACATGCCGACACGGTGGCCTTCAAGCGCACGGCAGCAGACCTCGTCTGGGCCGCCAGCGCCAAACCCAATCGCAGCGACCGGGCCCAGGTCATCCAGAACCTGCCCGCGCTCCTGCAACGCCTGCGCCAAGGGCTGACCCTGCTGGGTGTGAACGGCGCGGCGCAGGATGCGCAGGTCAAAGTGTTGACAGACACCCTGGCTGACGCCTTTTTGTCCAAGACGGCGTCTATTCCCCAGGCGCACATCGATGCCATGGCCAAACGCCTGGCCAACCTCGAAGACTTCATCAGTGATGCCACGCTGGGCGACATGCCGCTCAATGCGGACAACATCGAGATGATGCTGGGCATCGACGCCTCGTCCATCCACGTGATTGCTGACAACGGTGCTCCGGTGGACGATGCCATGGTGGCCTGGGCGCAGGATCTGCAGCCGGGCACCTGGTACACACTGGACCACAACGGCGCATCGGCCCAGGTGCAGTACGCCTGGCAAAGCCAGCGCAAGCAGTTGCACCTGTTTGCTGCGGTGGATGGCAGCAGTTACCTGATCCAGTTGCGCCGCCTGGCGGCGTACCTGCAGGCTGGCTTGCTAGTGGCCCAGGACGAGGAAGGGCTCACGCTGCGCGCCACGCGCGATGCCCTGGCCAAGCTGGACGCCAACCCGGAACGATTGCTGGACTGAGCCCCCGCAGGCGTTGCTCAGTGCCTGTGTGAGATCTCCTGTGAGATCATCAACAGGCGCTTATCCGGGATGCGTGTTGGCATCCCTTGCGCCACTCTGGCCCCGGGCGATCACGGAGCGATCAGCTAGCCCCTGCCGACCCGTTGAAACAACCCCCCCGGCAGCCGCGCGATGCTGCCGTCGAGTTCCAGTTCCAGCAGGGCCACCTGCAAGGCGGATGCGCCCATGCCCGTGCGGGCCACCAGGGCATCCAGCCCCATGGGGTCGTAGCCCAAGGCGGCGAGCACGGGGTCTTCGGTGCCGTCCGATACAGCGACTCCCGCGGCGTTCGCGCCTTCGTGGGGCAGGCCGGACATGGTGGTGGCGGGGATCTTGAGTTCTTCCAGTACATCCTGGGCAGACTCCACCAGTTTGGCGCCTTGACGGATCAGCGCATGGCAGCCGCGTGACTGCGGTGCATGGATGGAACCTGGAATGGCAAACACTTCACGCCCCTGCTCGGCCGCCATGCGGGCTGTGATCAGCGAGCCCGATGCCAGTGCGGCTTCCACCACCAGCGTGCCCTGCGAGAGGCCCGAAATGATGCGGTTGCGTTTGGGAAAGTTGCCGGGCAGCGGTGAAGTACCCAGGGGGTACTCGCTGACGATCAGTCCGTGTGCTGCAATGCGATGGGCCAGGTCCAGGTTCTTGCGCGGATACACGCGGTCGAGCCCGGTGCCTACCACGGCGATGGTGGCGGCCCTCGCACAAGGGGGCGTCGCCAAGTCCAGCGCCCCTTCATGGGCGGCAGCGTCTACCCCCAGCGCAAGCCCCGACACGATGGTCAAGCCTGCGCTGTGCAGCGCCCGGGCAAACAGGCGAGCGTTCTCTGCGCCCTGGGCGGTGGGGTTGCGGCTCCCGACCACAGCGAGGCAGCGATCGCTGGGAAAAGGCTGGTGCTCCAGCAGTGATGCCGGGCCCATGAGGTAGAGCAGCAGCGGTGGGTCTTCCGTGTCCAGCAAGGCCTGCGGATAGCGCAGGTCGCCCAGGCTCACGATGGCGCGCGCGGGGCCTTGTGGCACAGCACTGGCAAGCCATTGGGCGGTGGTCTGCCACAGGGCTTCCCACCCATGCGGAATCTCGCGCAACGCCTTGGCCTGCGCGGCGGGCACACAGAGTTGCAGGGCGGCTTCGGTCTGCTGAAAAATGGATTGCGGCAAGCCAAAGCGTGCCAGCAGACGCCGCGCGGCCCCGTTGCCAATGCCTGGCGTCAAGGTCAGCCGCAGCCAGGCGCCGAGTTCGTCGTGGTCCATGGATACCAGTACGGCGCGGCAACGTGACTACCGCAGCGCAGGAACCCCGCGCGGCGATACGTACTACCGGCCCTCAGCGTTACTTGGGGTTGACCAAGCGGTCGCCGACGCGCACACCGTTGCGGATTTCCAGCAGCAGCACATAGGACACGCGCTCGAAGGTGCGGAACACCATGGCAGTGCCGTTGATTTCACTGGGCAGCTTGACCATCGCCCTGTTGCTGTCGGTCATGTCCTTGATGCGGTCGCCCTTGGTTAGCAGGCTGAGCACATGGCCAGGCTCCAGTCCGTCCTGCGAACCCATATTGATGGCTACCACCTGATTTTGGGCTGCATAGGCCACGGCCGAACTGCCATAAATGGACACCACGCGGGCATCCACTTCCATCTCGGGGGCTCGGGGGGTATAGCTCAGGAACGGACGCGCTGGCGCGGGGAGAAGGCGGTCACCAGCGCGGACCTCTTCTTTGGTGGCCGACAGATCCACGGTGGCGGGGATGTATTCCGCCGTGTATCCACCCTTGCCGTTCGGAATTTCTTCGAACGACTCGCCACGCACCAATTCCGCTTTGCCCAGGTACTGTGCTTCGTATCCCAGCACTTCGGCCGTCACGGGGTCCTTGAGCGCCACGGCATTGCGGAAAACACGGTAGTACCGGGGTTCGCCCGCTTCTGCCAGCATGGGCGACGCGGCGTCCCCACGCACATAGACACGGTCGCCCGCCGCCATCAGCACGCGCTCTTCGGTCGTCGCGATCACGCGCGGGGCGCTCAGCAGCACTTGCTCGTCCACCACGAGCGGCTCGACCAGGAAGGGCTCGATGAGGTGCTGCTTGAGTGTGGGCAACGCGGAATCAGCCAAACTATCGCTGCGGGTGCGGGGCGAGATACGCACGGTCTCGGGTTCGCTGGAGCGGCTGGTGCTCAGGCGGGCATAGCCGCCTTCCTTAATAAGGTAAAGCGTCTGGCCAGGAAAGATCAGGTGCGGGTTGGGGATGGTTTTGAGGTTCATGCCCCAGAGCTCGGGCCAGCGCCATGGGCGCTTGAGGTACATGCCCGAAATACCCCAGAGCGTGTCGCCCCGCTTGACGGTGTAGGTGTCTGGGGCGTTGGGCGCCAGCTCCTCCAGCGGTACACCCCGCTCGGACACCTGCTGCGCTGTGGCGCGCTGGCCGCTGGAGATGGGGTAATTCTGCGCCTGGGCCGGCATGACCAGCAGGGCGCCAGCAATGATCGTGAGCGCGCCCAGGGCGGTCCGCCGCACGCTGGTGAATGCCGTCATGTTGTTCCTTTTCTCATGCATTGGGAAACGCCCCCTCGCTGGCACCTCGGCGCACAAAGCAGGCGTGCGGCCGGGCAAATACGTTACAAAGCTTCTTAGATTCTCTGCTCAAGCCCTTGATTCGGCAACGATTATTGGCCCGCAAGGCGGCAGTAGGCCGCAAAAGTGGCGAAAATAGCGACATCTCTTACCTGCAGCCATGGCAATCCTTCCCATTCTCTGTTACCCGGACCCCCGGCTTCACAAGGTCGCTCGCCCCGTCCAGGCGGTGGACGACCGCATTCGCACGCTGGTGGCCGACATGCTGGCCACAATGTACGACGCGCACGGCATTGGCCTGGCGGCCACCCAGGTGGATGTGCATGAGCGGCTGGTGGTCATCGACGTGTCGGAGGAGCGCGACCAGCCCCTGGTACTGATCAACCCCGAGCTGGTCTGGACCAGCGCCGAAAAGCACCTGAACCAAGAAGGCTGCCTCTCGGTGCCTGGCATTTATGACGGCGTGGAGCGTTTTGACGCGGTGCACGTGCGCGCGCTGGACGCCCAGGGCCAGTCCCGCGTCATCGAGGCCGACGGACTGCTGGCGGTTTGCATCCAGCACGAGATGGACCACCTGCTGGGCAAGGTGTTTGTGGAATACCTCTCCCCCCTCAAGCGCAACCGCATCAAGACCAAGATGGTCAAGCAGCAGCGGGAGGCGCGCGGGTGATGCGCGCAGCGCTCTGCGTCCGCTGGGGCGTCAGAGTGCTGGCGCTGGTGGCGCTGGCTTGCCAGTTGGCGGGCTGTGTGCTGCCGGCCCGTGAACGGCCCGGCGCGTTGCGGGCCGAAGTGATCGCTCGCCTGGGCCCGCCAACCGCCACGATAGTGCTGCCCTCTGGCGAGCGGCTGCTGTACTCGGAATTACCCGCCGGGTTTGCCGTCTACAACCTCGACTTTGATGCCAGTGGCCGGCTGGTGCGCAACGAGCAGGTGCTCACGCAGCAGCGATTCGAGAACCTGCCCGTGGGCACCTGGACCCGTGCCGACCTGCAAAACACCTTCGGAATGCCCTTGCGTGTCGAGCAGGTGGCGCGCTTTGATGGTGATATCTGGACCTACCGCTTCCGGCAGAACTCGGACCTGCGACAGGCCCATGTGCACCTGGATCGCCAAGGGGTGGTGCGCCAGGTGTTGTTCACCGACGAACTGCCGAATTTTGACAACGCGCGCGATTGACTGGATGGGTGGTCCCGCTGGGCCACTGAGTCCCGCGCCCACCTGAGCCGCTATCTGCTTTCATGAGAGTCATTTTTGCTGGTACCCCCGAATTCGCCCGTGTGGCCCTGGAGCGGCTGTTGTCTGCAGGCTTCACCGTTCCACTGGTCCTGACGCAACCGGATCGCCCCGCTGGCCGTGGCATGAAGCTGCAGGCTTCGCCTGTGAAGCAATGCGCACTGGAGCACGGCATTGCTGTCGCACAGCCCCGCAGCCTGCGCCTGGATGGCAAATACCCCGAGGATGCCGCTGCAGCGCGCGAAGCCTTGCTCGCAGCCCAGGCCGATGTGATGGTCGTGGCCGCCTACGGGCTGATCCTGCCGCAGTGGACCCTGGATCTACCGCGCCTGGGCTGCCTGAACATCCACGCGAGCCTGCTGCCGCGCTGGCGCGGCGCCGCCCCCATTCACCGCGCCATCGAGGCAGGCGATGCCGAAACCGGCGTCACCATCATGCAGATGGATGCAGGGCTGGACACGGGCGACATGCTGCTGACCGAGCGCCTGCCTATTGCCCCGGGCGATACGACAGCCACCCTGCACGACCGCCTGGCCGCGCTGGGCGGTCGCATGATCGTCGAGGCGCTGGAGCTGGCCGCCTGCGGTGGCCTCACTGCTGTGCCGCAACCGGCAGACGGCATCACCTACGCCCACAAGATCGAAAAGGCCGAGAGCACGATCGACTGGACACTGCCTGCCGCAGTCATTGGCCAGCGCATTCGCGCGTTCGATCCCTTCCCGGGGGCCAGCACCGAGTGCAACGGCGAGACGATCAAGATCTGGAGCTATGCAATTGATAGCGTTCAAGGCAAATCCGACCAGCGCTCCGGGCAGATTTTGGCTGCGGATGGCGCGGGAGTGACCGTCGCGTGCGGTAGCGGCACGGCGTTGCGCCTGACCACGCTGCAGCGGGCGGGTGGCAAGCGGCTGGCGGCGGCTGATTTCTTGCGCGGCTTTGACCTGCAGCCGGGCATGGTGCTGGGCGCAAACCCTGCATGAGCGTCTCTGCTGCGCTGGGCCGGACACTGCGCCACCCCTCCTTCCGAATGGCCGCCATCGACATGGCCGGTACCTCGCTGGGCATTGCAGCCTGGGGGCTGGTCACCGGGGTGGCCATGGTCAAAAGTGGCATGTCGGTCGGCATGGCCGTGTTCATGTCGCTGCTGGTGTATGCCGGCAGCGCCCAGCTCGCCGTCATTCCGCTGCTGTCCGTGGGCGCGCCGCTGTGGGTGGTGTGGCTCACGGCCGCCTGCGTCAACCTGCGGTTTGTGATTTTCAGCAGCATGTGGCGCAGCTACTTTGCGCACCTGCCGCTTCGCCAGCGCCTGGCCGTGGGGTATTTCAGCGGGGACGTGATCTATGTGGCGTTCATGAAGCGCTTTCCGGAACCCCGGCCGGCCCCAGAGCAGGTGCCGTATTTCTGGGGCGCGGCCTCCACCAACTGGCTGGCTTGGCAGGTGCCGTCCATCGCCGGCATCCTGCTGGCCAACGCGGTGCCCCTGTCCTGGGGGCTGGGTTTTGCGGGGGTGCTGGCCTTGCTGGGCGTGCTGCTGTCCCTGCTGTTCGACCGGGCCACCTGGCTCGCCACGGGTGTTGCGGCCACTGCAGCGATTGCTGCGTTTGCCTTGCCGCTCAAGCTCAACATCCTGGTGGCGCTGGCGGCCGCCGTGGCCGCGGGACTGCTGATGGAGGCCGTGGACCGCCGCCGTCGCCAACCCGAGTTGCTGCTGGTGCCCGCTGACAGCGTCATGCCGCCCGAGGAACGCGATCATGTCGAGGCGGGCGATGTGGTGCCGCTGCGCGAGGAACGCCACCCATGAGCTGGTCCTGGATCTATCCCTTGCTGGCCACTGTGGGCCTGGCGGTGATCACGGTGGTGTCGCGCTCCTTCTTCATGATCCCGGAGCGTGAGCTGCCCCTGCCCGACTGGCTCAAGCGGGGCCTTAAATATGCCCCGCTGGCCGCGCTCACCGCCGTCATTGCGCCCGAGATCCTCATGGTGCAGGGCGAGCTGATCGACACCTTCATGGACGCACGCCTGCCGGCCGTGCTGTTCGCCAGCGTGTATTACTTCTGGCGCCGGGGCATCCTGGGCACCATTCTGGTGGGTATGGCGGTGTATCTGCCACTGCACATCGGCTGGGGCTGGTAGGTGCTGGCGGCGGCCGGCCGCGTCAGCAGGGCCGCCTAAAATGGCGCCCCTGATCCACCGGCCCCTCCAGGAAACCTTCCCCCATGAACATCCTTCGCTTTTCCGATCTGTGCGCCCAGGGCAAGGCCCGCAACCAGCGCGTCTTCATCCGCGCCGACCTGAACGTGCCGCAAGACGACGCCGGCAACATCACTGAAGACACCCGCATCCGTGCCTCCATTCCCGCGATCCGCATGGCGCTGGACGCCGGTGCCGCCGTCATGGTCACCAGCCACCTCGGCCGCCCGACTGAAGGCGAATTCAAACCCGAAGACTCCCTGGCCCCCGTGGCCCAGCGCATGGCCGAACTGCTGGGCCGTGATGTGCCGCTGGTCGCCAACTGGGTGGACGGTGTGCAAGTGGCCCCCGGCCAGATCGTGCTGCTGGAAAACTGCCGCCTGAACGTGGGCGAGAAGAAAAACAAAGAGGAGCTGGCCCGCAAGATGGCCGCGCTGTGCGACATCTTCGTGAACGACGCGTTTGGCACCGCCCACCGCGCCGAAGGCACCACCTACGGCATCGCGCAGTACGCCCCCATTGCCTGCGCCGGCCCGCTGCTGTCGGCCGAGATCGATGCCCTGACCAAGGCCCTGGCGCATCCCCAGCGCCCGCTGGCAGCCATCGTGGCGGGCTCCAAGGTGTCCACCAAGCTCACCATCCTGCAAAGCCTGGCCGACAAGGTGGACCAGCTCATCGTGGGCGGCGGCATTGCCAATACCTTCATGCTGGCTGCGGGCCTGCCCATTGGCAAGAGCCTGGCCGAGCCCGACCTGCTGGATGCCGCCAAGTCCGTGATGGCTGCCATGAAGGCGCGGGGCGCCGAGGTGCCGATCCCCACCGACGTGGTCGTGGCCAAGACATTTGCTGCGGATGCCCCCGCCACGGTGAAGGCCGCCACGGACGTGGCTGCTGACGACATGATCCTGGACATTGGCCCCGAGACGGCTGCCCGCCTCGCGGCCCAGCTCAAGTCTGCCGGCACCATCGTCTGGAATGGCCCCGTGGGCGTGTTCGAGTTTGCCGCCTTTGAAAACGGTACCAAGCAACTCGCCAAGGCGATTGCTGAATCCTCGGCCTTCAGCATCGCGGGCGGCGGCGACACGCTGGCCGCCATTGCCAAGTACGGCATCGACAAACAGGTGGGTTACATCTCCACCGGTGGTGGCGCCTTCCTGGAAGTGCTGGAAGGCAAAAAGCTGCCCGCTTTCGACATCCTGGAGCAGCGCGCAGCCGCTTCCGTGTAAGCAAATGCAAGGCGGGCCGCTGCAAAGGTGGCTCTGCCTGCTTACACGCCTTGCATCGGCACACAACTGTGACCAAAAACAACGAACTGTGTACGCCGGAGCGTAGTTAGCGTAATTTTTTCTTGTTTTTGTTGAGGATACCGCCCAGAATTATTTTTCAATCGTGCGGGTCGCATCTCATCGGATCCTCGCAAATTCAGTCCGTAGGAGGGAATCATGTCGTTTTCAAAGGCAATCAGCTTGGCCGTGCTGGCTGGCGCTGTGGCAACTTTGGTGGGGTGCGCACAGAGGGCGCCTATTCCCGTCGCGGAAAATTTCGAGTACACCTCGCAGCCCAAGGTCCGCTCCGCTGGCCACTGGGACTTGGTCTCGCGCGATGTGGTCAACCAGACGCTGAGCACCCTGGACAAAGCCGGCGTGGCCCCCAACACCCCCCTGCACGTTTCCCTGCCTGCCAACGCTACGCAGTTTGAAACAGCCTTCCGCGAGTTCCTGATCACCAAGCTGGTCCAGAACGGCGCCGTGGTGCAGCAGAACCTGGGCCAGGCCCTGGAAGTCTCCTACGGTATCCAGGTCGTGCGCCACAACAGCGACCGCCCGCATTTCATCCCTGGTCAGTTCACCATGCTGGCTGCAGGCCTGTTTGCCGCGTACGGCCTGCGCCATGAGCACATCGACGCCCAGCTGGCCGCTGGCCTGGGTCTGTCGATCGCCGCCGACTATGCCAACAGCATCAACTCTGGTGGCCCGACCAACACCGAGCTGATTCTGACCACCACCGTCACGCGCGGCGGCCAGTACCTGGCTCGCAAGACCGACGTGTACTACCTGGAAAACGCTGACACCCCGTTGTTCACGCGCCCCTCGTACAAGAACGTCAACATGAAGGTTGTCTCGCAATGAAAACCCCCGCACTTCTTCTGACGGTGCTGGCCGGCGTGGTGCTGGCCGGTTGCGCCAACAACGCTGCGCCGGTGCGCGTCGAGCCCACCTACCAGGAAGCCGCCAGCAGCCAGTTCATCCAGAGCAGCCGCGACGCGGTGACCAAACTGACCACCGGTTTCGACATGAACTCGCTGGGTGGCGGGCCCGTGCTCGTGGCCACCGTGGTCAACGTCAACGACCTCAGCCGCGCCGCCCCGCTGGGCCGCACGTTGTCCGAGCAGTACGCCACCAGCATGGCTGCCAGCGGCTTCAACGTGAAGGAAATCAAGCTGCGCGGTGACGTGTTCGTGCGCGAAGGCCAGGGCGAGCTGCTGCTGTCGCGTGAGATCAAGGACATTGCCCGCAACCACAATGCCTCCCTGGTGCTGGTGGGTACCTACTCTGCGGCCGCCAACTACACCTACGTGAGCCTGAAGCTCGTGCGCACCGAAGACAGCCGCATCGTGCGTGGCTACGACTACGCGCTGCCCAACGACCGCGACGTGCAACGCCTGCTGGCTGTGCCCCGCTGATCTTTCGTTCTCACCAGGGACTTGTTGCTCCCTGTGCAACCGCAAAAAGGCCGTCTCGACGGCCTTTTTTGTTGCCCGTCGGTACACCCCGGGGTGCCCGAAACCTCCGCTTCGCAGAGCCTCTCCTCGACGATCACGGTCCCCGGCGGGGGCATCCCGTGCCCACCCACCTAAAATCACGCCCCATGAACTTCACCGACATGCTGCGCGACGCCACGGCACAGAACAACTCCCTGCTGTGCGTGGGCCTGGACCCTGAACCCACGCGGTTTCCCGCCGCGATGCAGGGCGACCCCCGCAAGATCTATGACTTTTGCGCGGCCATCGTGGATGCCACCGCCGACCTGGTGTGTGCCTTCAAGCCGCAGATCGCCTACTTTGCCGCCCATGGTGCCGAGGACCAGCTCGAGCGCCTGATGCAGCACATGCGGGCCAACGCACCGCAGGTGCCGGTGATCCTGGACGCCAAGCGCGGCGACATCGGCTCCACGGCCGAGCAGTACGCCAAGGAGGCCTTCGAGCGCTACGGTGCCGATGCCGTCACGCTGTCGCCCTTCATGGGCTTCGACTCCATCGAGCCCTATCTGGCCTACCACGGCAAGGGTGCGTTTTTGCTCTGCCGCACGTCCAACCCCGGCGGCGACGACCTGCAGACCCAGCGCCTGGCCAGCGTCGACGGCCAGCCGCTCATGTACGAGCATGTGGCGCGTCTGGCGCAAGGCCCCTGGAACAAGAACGGCCAGCTCGGCCTGGTGGTGGGCGCCACCTACCCGCAGGAGATTGAGCGCGTGCGTGCCATCGCGCCCACGCTGCCGCTGCTGATTCCGGGCGTGGGTGCCCAGGGTGGTGATGCCGCCGCCACCGTGCGCGCCGGGCTGCGCAGTGACGGGCCGATCATCGTGAACTCGTCGCGGGCCATTCTTTACGCGTCCAAAGGCGAGGACTTTGCTGCGGCCGCTCGTGCAGAAGCCATGCGCACCCGAGGCGTTCTGGAAGCTGCCCGGGGCTGAGCCCTCTCACTCCGACCGCGGTGTCTGGTCCTCTAACGGGGCTGGCACAGCCCAGGCACCAGCCCACCGACCGGACAGCCGCCCCTTCAGGAGCCGACGATGCAGTTGAAATGGCTGGAAGACTTCATCGTGCTGGCGCAGGAGCGCAGCTTCACCCGCGCGGCGGAGTTGCGGCATGTCACCCACCCCGCGTTTGGCCGGCGCATCCGCGCGCTGGAGGCCTGGGCTGGCACGCCACTGGTGGAGCGCGGCAGCGGTGGCCCGGTCACCCTCACGCCCGCCGGGCAGAGTTTTCTGGAGACCGCCGGCCACCTGGCCCGTAGCCTCACCCAGTCGCACGAAGAGCTGCAAAGCCTGGCCGGGCGGCAGGCCCGCACCGTGACCCTGGCCACGGGCCGCACCTTGGCGCGCACCGTGGTGGCCGACTGGCTGGTGCGCCTGCAGCCCATTTTGCAAGGCGGCGAGCTGTGCATTCGCACCCGGGCGCTGGCCGACACCGTGGGCATGCTGGAGCGCAACGAGGCTGATTTTTCGCTCGTGTACCACCACCCGGCTCTGGCCATTCGGCTCGATGCGCGGCAGTTCACGCACCTGACGGTGGCCTCCGACCGGCTGGTGCCCGTCTCGCGCGCCACGGCGCAGGGACAGGCGTTGCACCGGTTCGGGCCCGACGCCACGCGGGTGCCCTACCTGGCCTACGCCCCCCAGCTGGCCTTGGGGCGGCTGGTGGAAGACCACCTGGCGCACAACCCCCATGCGCCCCGGCTGCAGCGCGTGGTGGAGTGCGACTCGGCCGACGCCCACTACGAATACGTGCAAAAAGGCCTGGGCGTTGCGTGGCTGCCCTGGTCCATGGTGTTTGCCGACTGCAAGGCCCAGCGCCTCGCGCTGGCGGGTGACGCCCGCATGGAGGTGCGTTTTGACGTGCGCCTGTACCGCCCCAAGCGCCGCCTGGGGCCGCTGGCCGAGGCACTGTGGAAGGCCCTGGCGCAGCGCTGATGAGCGCGTGTCCACGGTGAGAGACCTGCGGGTTTCCCCGTGGCATGCATCGCGAATCAGCACGACCTGGTGCCGTTTTGGCACCAACAGCCAGGGGTCGGTTTTTCACAATCCAATCCATACCTCACCCGCTCCATTCAGCCCCACGCCTTTGCCAAGGAGTTCCACCATGACCACCGTCCGTCCCCTGCGCCGTGCTGCACTGCTGTGCGGCCTGGCCGTTCTCGCTGCCGCAGCCATCGCGCAAGACGCCTACCCCAGCAAGCCCATCACCATCGTGGTGGGCTATCCGCCCGGCGGTAGCACCGACCTGACCGCACGCACGGTGGCCACCGAGCTGGGCAACAAGCTTGGCGTGCCGGTGGTGATCGAGAACCTGGGCGGTGCCGGTGGCGCGATCGGTGCGCAGAAGGTGGCCAACGCCGCACCTGACGGCTACACCCTGCTAGTGGGCGCCAACAACGAGATCGCCATCAACAAGCTCGTGACGAAGAAGGTCAAGTACGACATCAAGGACTTCACGGCCATCGGCCTCATTGCTTCCCAGCCGCTGGTGCTGGTGGCCTCCACCGGCGCGGGCGTCAAGAACATGGCGGAGTTCACGCAGAAGGTGTCCAAGAACCCCGGCAAGTTCAGCTACGGCAGCTCGGGCGTGGGCACGGCGCTGCACCTGGCGGGCGAGGCCGTGAAGGAGCAGGGCAAGCTGTTCATGACGCACATCCCCTACCGAGGCGTGGCGCCGCTCACCAGCGACCTCATGGGCAACAACCTGGAGTACGGCGTGTTCGTGCTCTCCAGCGGCCTGCCGCACATCAAGAGCGGCAAGGTGATTGCACTGGGCACCACCGAGGCCAAGCGCTCTGCCACCACACCCGACATCCCGGCGCTGGCCGAGTCGCCGCAGTACAAGAACGTGGACATCAGCGTGTGGTTTGCGCTCATGGCGCCTGCCAACCTGCCCAAGCCGGTGACCGACAAGCTCAAGAAGGCGCTGGCCGACAGCCTGCAATCGCCGGACTTCCGCAAGAAGATGGAGGCCAGTGGCTCCACCGTGGCCTCGCCCACCGTGAACATCGACCAGTTCCTGGTCACGGAAGTGGCCAAGTACAAGAAGATTGTTGAATTCGCCAAGATCGAAGAATGAGCAGCAGCACTCTTCCCCCCACATCCGTGCAACCCCTGGTGTTTGCGCTGCCCGCTCCCGACATCGGCGCCTGGCGTGCAGGCAACACCGGCACCGAAGGCGTGTGGCACTTCGACTCGGGCCGGCCCGGCCGCCACGTGATGATCAGCGCCCTGGTGCATGGCAACGAGCTGTGCGGCGCCTGGGCGCTCAAAGGCCTGCTCGACGCCGGTGTGCGCCCGCAGCAGGGCACGCTCACGCTGGCGTTCTGCAACCTCGACGCCTTCGACCGGTTTGACTCTGGCAACCACGACGCCTCGCGCTTCACTGACGAAGACCTCAACCGCCAGTGGCTGGACGAGCGCATCGATGCGGCCAACACCAACGAGCGCCGCCGCGCCGCCGCGCTGCGCCCGTGGGTGGCGCAGGCCGACTGGCTGCTCGACATCCATTCCATGCACGAGCCCTCGGCGCCGCTGCTGCTCACCGGCATCCAGCCGCGCAACCTGGCGCTGGCGCGTGCCATGCGCTCGCCCGAACACATCGTGGTGGACGCCGGCCACAAGGACGGCGTGCGCATGCGCGACTACGGCCGGTTTGGCGACCTGGACGACAACGGCACCCGCTCGCTGCTCATCGAATGTGGCTTCCATGGCGACCCGGCCAGCCGCGCCGTGGCGCAGGACCAGTGTGTGCGCTTCATCGAGCAGTCTGGCGCCCTGAGCGCCGACGCGCTGGCGCAGCAGCTGCCCGGCTGGCGCCTGCCCGACGCACCGCGCCAGTGGGCGCTGGAGGTGACCGGCCCCGTGGTTGCCACCAGCAGCGCCTTCCGCTTCGTGGCGCCGTACACGGGCCTGGAAGTGTTCGAGAAGGCGGGCACGGTGATTGGTGACAACGACGGCGTGCCGGTCGTCACTCCGTACGACGACTGCGTGCTGGTCATGCCCTCGGTGCGCCAGGCACGTGCCGGGGTGACCGTGGTGCGCTTTGCGCGGCGCAGGTTGCTGTAGCCGGTGCTGCGGCTGAATGCTATCTAATTGATAGCTGCTGTGGCATATTCAACCAGCGCTACCGGCCATCTTGGCTTGTAGTCTGGGCCCCAGCACCACACAGGCCAGCGCGGCCACCACCAGCGCAATGCCCGCCCACTGCCAGGGCGCCACGCCCTCGTCCAGCAGCAGCCAGCCTGCGGTGAGGCCCACCACCGGCACCGCCAGGCTGAAGGGCGCCACGCGGTTGGCGGGGTAGCGCTGCAGCAGGTTGGTCCACAGCGCGTAGCCCACGATGGTGGCGGCCCAGCCCAGGTAGGCCACGGCGGCCCATGACAGCAGCGGCACGCTGGCCAGCGTCTGCCACTGCAGCCAGCGCGCGGCGTCAGGGTCGAACAGGGCGGACAGCGCCATGAACGGCAGCACCGGCACCAGGCTGCTCCAGATCACAAAGGCCAACGGATCAAACCCCGGGCTGTGCTGCTGCGCCAGCCGCGCCACGATGTTGGACGACGCCCACATCGCCGCGCCACACAGCGTGAGCAGCAGGCCCGCCAGCGTGGTGGCTGCCGCCACCCCCATGCCCGACCCCGGACCCACATAGTTCATCGCAAAACACACCAGCCCCAGCGCGGCCAGCCCCATGCCCACGCGCAGCGGCAGCCCCGGCCGCTCGCGCAACAGCGCAAAGCCCAGCAGCGCCGTGAAGAACACCTGGGTCTGCAGCAGCACGCTGGCCAGCCCGGCCGTCATGCCCACCTTGAGTCCCATGAACAAAAAGCCGAACTGCCCAACGCCCTGGAACAAGCCGAACAGCAGCACCCAGCGCCAGTGCATGCGCGGCGGGCGCACCAGCAGTACCAGCGGCAGCGCTGCACACAGGTAGCGCGCGGCGCCCAGCTGGAAGGGGCTGAAGCTGCGCAGCCCCCACTTCATCGCCACAAAGTTCACGCCCCAGAGGATCACCACCACCAGCGCCGCGAGCAGGTCGCGCGCACGCAGCGGGCTGGTGGCGGATGCGGCCTGTGCAGCGCCGCTCATTGCGCCGCGCGCGCTGCGTCGATGTGGGCCTTCACGCGCTGGGCCAGCGCAATGTCGCCGGGGGTCTCGGGGCTCCATTTGTCTACGGTGCGCGGCTGGTCGCTGGCATCCACGGCGGTGTACACGGCCACGCAGTGCACCACATCCTCCAGCGGCGCGCCGTGTACGGCGCCGCTGCGCACCTCCACCGCCAGGCACATGCTGGTATCGGTGGTGTAAGCCAGGCGCGCGTGCACCTCGACCAGATTGCCCGGCCGGATAGGGCGCACAAAGTGGGCTCCGCCCACAAACTCGGTCACGCAATCTCCTTGGGCCCAGGCGCTGGCGCAGGCAAATCCAGCCTCATCCACCCAGCGCAGCACCGTGCCACCGGGTACGCGGCCCGCCTGGGGCAGGGTCGTCTGGGACGCCAGGAAGCGCAGGGTGATCGAGTGCATGCCAGGGGCTCCAAAGGATGGGGAAGCGTTCATTATTCTCCAGCGCCCCGGCCGGTGCAGCCTCCCCCATACCGGCACGCAGGCCAGTGCACGCCGTCAAGCCACGGGGGCGAAGCTCTGCGTGACTTGACCTGAGTCAAAACCCTACTGTGGACACGTCCCTACATTGCGGGACATTCCGTTCGGCCCTCAGGAGGGCCGCCCTCCAGTCGGCGGTGCCGACACCCGCCCCTGGGGCCTACTCTAAAGCGCACGCCGTGTGGCCTGCGTCCACTGCCATGTCATTGCTTCACCGGTTGAACCTGCTCGAAAAATTCCTCATCCTGGGGACCATCGGGCTCATGATGAGCGCCTTGCCCACCTACCTGGTGGTGCGCGACTCCCTCCACGCCATCGACCATGCGCGCCTGGAGGCGCAGGGCGTGGCCCCCGCCCAGGCACTCACGCACCTGGTGCAGCGCATGCAGGTGCACCGGGGCCTGTCGGTGGGCATGCTGGGCGGTGACGAGTCGCTGGCCGCGCGCCGCCCCGCCGCGCGCGATGCGGTCAACACCGCCCTGGACGACGTGAGCGCCCGCTTTGTCGCCGCCAAGGTGCCTGCGGCGCAGATGGCGGCCTGGACCCAGGCGCAGCAGACCTGGCGCACCCTGGAGCAGGCCGTGGCCGCGCGCAGCATTGAACAGGTGCAAAGCACCGCGCAGCACACCCAGCTCATCGCAACGCTGCTGCAGCTCAACGAGGCGCTGGTGCATGCCTATGGCCTGCAGATCGACCCCGAGGCCGACACCCACGCGCTGGTGCAGGCGTCGCTGGCCCAAGCCCCCATGCTGGGGGAAAAGCTGGGCATGCTGCGCGCCCAGGGCGCCAGCGCCTTGGGCAAGCGCGAGCTCACGCCCCAGGGCAAGGGCCAGCTGCTGGTGCAGCAGCAGCGCGTGGCCGAACTGCAGGGCGACACCTTCCGGGGGCTGGACCGCGCCTTGCAGGGCAATGCCGAGCTGCAGCGCGCGCTGGGCAGCAGCGTGCAGGCCGTGCAAGGGCAGATCCAGCAGTCGCTGCAGATGGTGGAGCGCGACATCCTCAACGCCACGGAGCTGCAGCTGCCGTCCAAGGATTACTTTGACGCGTTCACCCGCACCATCGAGGCGCTGAACGCGCTCAACAACCTGTCGATGACCAGTCTGGACCAGGCGCTGCAGGCGCGCGTGGCGGGGCTGCAGCGCAACCTGCTGTGGGTGGCGCTGGCCCTGGTCATCACGCTGTCGGCCACCAGTGCGATGGCGCTGGTGTTCGTGCGCTCCATGACCGGGCCGCTGTCGCAGGCCGTGGCGCTGTCACGCGCCGTGGCGCAGGGAGACCTGAGCGGCGCCCCCATTGCCCATGGCACCAACGAGGTGGGGCAGTTGCTGGAGGCGTTGCAGCAGATGCGCACACAACTCACACAGGTGGTGCGCAACGTGCGCAGCGGGTCAGAAAGCGTGGCCACGGCCAGCGTGCAGATTGCCCAGGGCAACACCGACCTGTCGGCCCGCACCGAGAGCCAGGCCAGCGCGCTGGAAGAAACCGCCGCGTCCATGGAGCAGCTCAACGCCACCGTGCGCCAGAACGCCGACAGTGCCCAGCAGGCCAGCCAGCTGGCCGCCAATGCCAGCACCGTGGCCGTGCAGGGCGGTGAAGTGGTGGCGCAGGTGGTGGACACCATGCACGGCATCAACGCCTCGTCGCAGAAGATCTCCGACATCATCGGCGTGATCGACTCCATCGCGTTCCAGACCAACATCCTGGCGCTGAACGCCGCGGTGGAGGCAGCCCGCGCGGGCGAGCAAGGCCGGGGCTTTGCGGTGGTGGCCAGCGAGGTGCGCAGCCTGGCCGGGCGCAGTGCCGAGGCCGCGCGCGAGATCAAGACGCTCATCAGCGCCAGCGTGGAGCGCGTGGCCCAGGGCAGCGCCCTGGTGGACCGCGCCGGCGCCACGATGAGCGAGGTGGTGGGCGCCATCCGCCGCGTGACCGACATCGTGGGCGAGATCAGCGCCGCCAGCCACGAACAGTCCCTGGGCGTGGCCCAGGTGGGCGAGGCCGTGACGCAGATGGACCAGGTGACCCAGCAGAACGCTGCACTGGTCGAAGAGATGGCCGCCGCCGCCAGCAGCCTCAAGAACCAGGCCGAAGACCTGGTGCACGTGGTGTCGGTGTTCCGCCTGGGCGACGATGGCGGCCTGCGCACGGCCGCAGGTGCGCTACGAATTCAATAGCTGCAGCGGCATATTGCACTAGCGCTACCGGTCTGAATGACCCGAATTCCGCTGGAGCGGGCATGAAGGGGCGTCATGGAGGGCCGTACAGCCCCCGGGGGTTCACGCCGCAGGCCCGCGCGCAATGCCCAGTTCGGTCAGCTCGGCGTCGGTGAACACCCGCGAGCGCGTGTGAAAGGCCTTGCCCTCCGGCCCCTCCAGCGAGAAGGTGCCACCCGTGCCTTCGATCACATCGATGATGAGCTGCGTGTGCTTCCAGGTCTCGTACTGCGCGCGCCCGATGTAGAACGGGCAGCCACCGATGTCGCCCAGGTACACATCGCCTGCACCCATCGTGATCTCACCCGGCAGGTAGCAGTTGGCCGCGCTGTTGTCGCAGCAGCCACCCGACTGGTGGAACATCAGGTCGGGGCCGTGTTTGGATTGCAGAAAGGCCACCAACTCCAGCGCGGCAGGGGTGGCGATGACTTTTTCGACCATGGTTGTCTCCAGCGTGCAATGCAAAAAACGCGGCCAGTTGGAACAACGAGCCGCGTCAGTAGAAACGTTTCCAGCGGTTCACAAACCATCTCTGGCTAGGCGCCTCCGTCGCAGACAGTGGCAGCGCCACGGCCAGACGGAGCAACGACGCCAGGGGCGGTTTTTGGACCGCCACCCCAGATCAGAAGAAGCCGAGCTTGTTTTCGCTGTAGCTGACGAGCAGATTCTTCGTCTGTTGATAGTGGTCCAGCATCATCTTGTGCGTCTCACGCCCAATGCCCGACTCCTTGTAGCCGCCAAACGCCGCATGCGCGGGGTACGCGTGGTAGCAGTTGGTCCACACCCGCCCGGCCTTGATGGCGCGGCCCATGCGGTAGGCCACATTGCCGTTGCGGCTCCACACACCGGCGCCCAGGCCGTACAGCGTGTCGTTGGCAATCGCCAGGGCTTCGGCCTCGTCCTTGAAGGTGGTCACGGCCAGCACGGGGCCGAAGATTTCTTCCTGGAATATGCGCATCTTGTTGTGGCCCTTGAACAGCGTGGGCTGCACGTAGTAGCCGCCTTCCAGGTCGCCACCCAGGTGCGCCTGGCCGCCGCCGGCCAGCACTTCGGCGCCTTCCTGCTTGCCCAGGTCCAGGTAGCTCAGGATCTTGGTGAGCTGCTCTTTGGAGGCCTGCGCGCCCATCATGCTGTCGGTGTCCAGCGGGTTCTGGTGCTTGATGGCGGCCACGCGCTTCAAGACACGCTCCATGAATTGGTCGTAGATCGATTCTTGAATGATGGCGCGCGATGGGCAGGTGCAGACCTCGCCCTGGTTGAACGCAAACAGCACCAGGCCTTCAATCGCCTTGTCCAGAAACGCATCGTCCTTGTCCATCACGTCGGCGAAGAAGATGTTGGGGCTCTTGCCGCCCAGCTCCAACGTGGCGGGGATCAGGTTGTTGGCAGCGGCCTGCGCGATCACGCGGCCGGTACTGGTGGAGCCGGTAAAGGCGATCTTGGCAATGCGCTTGCTCTGCGCCAGCGGCATGCCCGCCTCGCGGCCGTAGCCGTTGACGATGTTGAGCACGCCGGGCGGCAGCAGGTCGGCAATCAACTCCACCAGGATCAGGATGGAGATGGGGGTGGACTCTGCAGGCTTGAGCACCACGCAGTTGCCGGCACCCAGCGCGGGGGCCAGCTTCCACGCGGCCATCAGGATGGGGAAGTTCCACGGAATGATCTGGCCCACCACGCCCAGCGGCTCCTGGATGTGATACGCCACCGTGTTCTCGTCGATGTTGCTCAAGGCGCCTTCCTGCGCGCGCACGCAGCCCGCAAAGTAGCGGAAGTGGTCCACGGTGAGCGGGATGTCGGCGTTCAGCGTCTCGCGGATGGCCTTGCCGTTGTCCACGGTTTCGGCGTAGGCCAGGCGCTCCAGGTTTTCTTCGATGCGGTTGGCGATCTTGAGCAGGAGGTTGGCGCGTGTGGCGGCATCGGTCTTGCCCCAGGCGTCGGCCGCAGCGTGGGCGGCGTCCAGTGCCAGTTCGATGTCCTCTGCGGTGGAGCGCGCGGCCTGGGTGTAGACCTTGCCGCTCACGGGCGTGATGACATCAAAGTACTGGCCCTTGACGGGCGGCACGAATTTGCCGCCGATGAAGTTGTCGTAACGGGGCTTGTAGGTGATCTTGGCGCCAGCGGCGCCGGGGGCTGCGTAAACGGTCATGGTGTTGTCTCCTGCGATGGTTGTGTGCATCGGGCGGACTCGGTGGAGCCCGTCCGATGCCAACCCCTTACTCAAAACACATGCCAGCAGGCCACGGCGCGCGAAGTGTTGATTTCATTGGATTTTTTCGGCCGCCCAGGGCGGACACCTGTTGCAGCCGCCCGCATCGCGGTGTGCCGGGCCGCGACACCTGTCACGAAATGGAACAGTTGGCACATCGCTTGCGCCCACACCCTTGCCCCGCGCCGTGGAGCCCGCCATACTGGCCCACACACCACAAGCGGGCCGCCCTGAGCCCGCACGGAGACAAAGCGTGCGCCCCAACACTTCCCCCGTCGCCCTGCGACAGGCCCGCCAGCACCTGCTGGACTCTGGCCACTGCCCCAGCGGCCTGGTGGACGAGCGCCTGGCGCGCTCCTGGTCGCGCAGCATGGCGGCCGGCCTGCTGCCCACCGGGCGGCCGCAGGCCATCGACCACCCCAGCAGCGGCACGCTGCGCCAGGTGCTGGCCAGCAACCCCGAGCTGCTCGCGCATTCGCGGCCGGTGATGGAATACCTGTTCGAGCAAGTGCGCCACAGCCAGAGCGTGGTGGTGCTGGCCGACCGGCGCGGCATGCTCATGCACACGCTGGGCGATCCGTACTTTGTGGACAAGGCCGAGCGCGTGGCGCTGACCAGCGGCGCCTCCTGGCACGAGGCCCACCGGGGCACCAATGCCATCGGCACGGCGCTGGCCGAGGCCTGCGCGGTGGAGGTGCACGGCGGCGAGCATTTTCTGGAGCGCAACAACTTTCTCACCTGCGCGGCTTCGCCCATCCTGTCGGCCACGGGCGAGCTGCTGGGCATCCTCGACATCTCGGGCGACTACCGCCACGGCCACGCCCACACGCTGGGCCTGGTGAGCACGGCCGCCCGCATGATCGAAAACCGCCTGCTGGCGGCCACCTGCAAACGCAACATCCGGCTGCACCTGCACAGCGCGCCCGAGGGCATTGGCAGCGTGGCCGAGGGCATCGTGGCCGTGTCGGCCGACGGCTGGATCGTGGGTGCCAACCGCGTGGCGCTGGCGCAGTTGGGCCTGCATGCGGGGGACGTGGGCGCCACCTCGCTGGAGCGGGTGCTGGATGTGCGGCTGGATGACCTGCTCTCGCACCACAAGCGCCGCCCCCAGCAGCCGCAGGCTTTGCGCACACTGCAAGGCGCCTTGCTGTTTGCCCAGGTGCAGATGGACGCCGCCTGGGTCGCCACCCCCACACGGCCCACCGCTGCGGCGACTGCTGCGCCCCAGCAAGACGCCCTGGCCCAGCTGGACACCGGCGACGCGCGCTGGCGCGCCGCCGCCGACAAGGCGCGCCGCGTGGTGGGCAAACCGATTGCGGTGCTGGTGCAGGGGGAGTCGGGCGTGGGCAAGGAGGTGTTTGCGCGCGCGCTGCACGCCAGCGGCCCGCGCCGCGATGCGCCGTTTGTGGCCATCAACTGCGCAGCCATCCCCGAGCACCTGATCGAATCAGAACTCTTCGGCCATGTGGCCGGGGCCTTCACCGGCGCGCGCAAGGAGGGCCACCTGGGCCGCCTGCGTGAGGCCCACGGCGGCACGCTGTTTCTCGACGAAATCGGCGACATGCCGCTGGCCCTGCAGACCCGTCTGCTGCGTGTGCTGCAAGAGCGCAGCGTGACGCCCGTGGGCGCCAGCAAGGCCGTGCCGGTGGACTTTGCACTGGTCTGCGCCACGCACAACCAGCTCATGCAGGCGGCGGAACAGGGGCGCTTTCGGCAAGACCTGTACTACCGCATCAACGGCCTCACGGTGCAGCTGCCCGCACTGCGCGAGCGCAGCGACTTCGTGGCGCTGCTGCAGCGCCTGCTGGCCGACCTGGCCACCGAGCAGGGCCTGGGTTTTGAGGTGCAGGTGGCGCCCGACCTGCTGGCCCGCCTGGCCGCCTACCCCTGGCCCGGCAACCTGCGCCAGCTGGCCAACGTGCTGCGCACGGCCTGCGCCATGCTGGCCGAGGGCGAAGACACCCTGGGCTGGGAGCACATGCCCGACGACTTGGTGCAGGCCCTCACGGCGGTGCCCGCCGGTCCGCGCAGCGACGCCGCAGTGGGCCCGGGCGTGGACGGCCTGCCTGCCAGCCTGAGCCTGCAGCAGCTGTCGCAGGCCGCCATCGACCAGGCGCTGCAGGCCGCGCGCGGCAACATGTCGCAGGCCGCTCGCCAGCTGGGCATCAGCCGCCAGACGCTGTACCGCAAGCTGAAGATGCCGGTGGCCTGAGGGCATGCCGGGTTCGGTAGATTGCTATTGATTTAGGAGCTTTCGCCGCATATCGCACTAGCGCTTGCGGCACTTTTGGCTGAATTTTCAGTGCGCAGCATGCCCAGGGCGCGTCCGGTGGCATCAACCTCTCAGGCCTGCCCGCCACGTGGCAGCACCAGCCGCGCGCGCAGCCCAGCGCCCGCCGAGCTGTGCAGCTCCAGCCGCCCGCCGTGGCTGCGCACCACGCGTTCCACGATGGCCAGGCCCAGCCCCGCGCCCGGCGCGCCCGAGCGTGCCGCGCCATCGCCGCGCGTAAAGGGCTGGCGGATGCGGTCCAGCTCTGCCGGGGCGATGCCCGGGCCCTGGTCCTGCACCTCCAGCCACACGCCGTCGGCATCCGCCCCCGTGCGCAGCAGCACCGGCGGCGTGCCGTGGCGCCAGGCGTTTTCCACCAGGTTGTCCAGCGCGCGGCGCAGGGCCTGGGGGCGCACCGGCACGTCGGGCAGCGAGCCCAGCGCCAGCCGCACGGTGCGCCCATGGTCGGCCTGCGCCTCAGCCACGGCCTGGGCCAGGTCGTTGAGCGATGCGGGGGTGGGCGCCTCGGCCTCGCCTGCGTTGGAACCGACCCGCGCAAACTGCAGGAACTGGCCCACGATGCCGTCCATCTCGTCGATGCTGCGCGCCATGCTCGCGGCCAGGGGGGCATCCACCTGCGCCCCGGCAATCTCCACGCCCAGGCGCAGCTTGGTCAGCGGGGTGCGCAGGTCGTGCGACACACCGGCCAGCATCAGCGCGCGCTCCTGCTCGGCCGCGGCCAGGCTGTGCGCCATGTGGTTGAAGCTGCGGCCCACGGTGGCGATTTCTTCGGGTCCGTCCTCGGGTAGCGGCGCGGGCGGTTGGCCTTGCGCCAGCTGCCGGGCCGCTGCCACCACCTGCGCCAGCGGGCGGTTGATGTGCCGCTGCAGCCACCAGGCTCCCAGCAGCGCCAGCAGCATGCTGGCCAGCGTGGCGGCCAGCCACGCGCCGGTGAACTCGCGCGTGGGGAACACGCTGGGCAGGTTCAGCCAATAGGTCTCCGCCCCCTCAGGCCCCTGGTGCACCACACGCAGGGCCAGCACGCCCGTGCTGTCGCGGCGCCATACGGGTTGCGAAGTGTTGGTTGCCGCATCGTCCGCCCCCAGGCGGCGCGACACCGCCTGCACAAACTGCCGCTCCATGGGCGACAGCAGCGCACGGCGCGCAGCGCTTTCCGCCGCCACGGGCGGGGCCGACCGCACCGCTTGCTGGTTGAACGCCTCGACGAATGCAGCGCGCTCTGCCGGGGGCAGTGCCTGCAGCCCCGCGCGCAGCGCGCCCACGTTGCGTGCCACGCCATCGGCCACCTGCGCCACGCGGGGCTGAAAGATCATCTGCCGCACCAGCATGGCCGCCACCAGCTGGCCCAGCACGATGAGCACCGCCATCAGCAGCAGGTTGCGGCCCAGCAGGCTGCGCGGCCACCAGCCTCGGGCGGCCTGGGGTGTGGCAGCAGGGGGCGTCATGCCTTGCCTCCGCCGCCCGGCGCTGCGCCATCGGGCACAAACACATAGCCCACGCCCCACACGGTGCGGATGTGGCGCGGCTGGGCAGGGTCGGCCTCGATGAGTTTGCGCAGGCGCATCACCTGCACATCGATGCTGCGGTCGGTGGCCGTGTGGTCAGGGCCATAGGCCAGTGCGATGAGCCGGTCGCGGCCCAGGGGCCGGTGCGGTTGCTGTGCCAGCGCCTGCAGCAGCGCGAATTCGCCCGTGGTCAAGGGCACGTCCTGGGCGCGGTCGCCGTCGGCGCCCCCGTGGCGTTCCAGCCGGCGCTCATCCAGCCACAGTGTGAACGCGCCAAAATCGATGCGCCCGCCCGTCTGGCGCGGCCCGGTGTGCGCACCCAGCAGGCGCTGGCGGCGCACCATGGCCTGGATGCGGGCCAGCAGCTCGCGCGGGTTGAAGGGCTTGGGCAGGTAGTCGTCGGCGCCCATCTCCAGGCCCACGATGCGGTCCACGGGGTCTCCGCGCGCGGTGAGCATCAGGATGGGGATGGTCTCGCCCTGCGCGCGCAGGCGGCGGCAGATCGACAGGCCATCCTCGCCCGGCATCATCACGTCGAGCACCAACACGTCAAAGCGCTCGCGCTGCAGCAGCACATCGAGTGGGCCCGCACCATCGACCGTGCGCACGCTGTAGCCCTGGTCGCTCAGGTAGCGCTGCAGCAGCGCACGCAGGTCGGGTTCGTCATCGGCGACCAGGATCTTGGCCAGGGCTTCCGTCATGGGGCGGTGTGTGGGTGTGGCAGCGGGTGGGTGCAGCCAAGGCTGCGTGCCAATGGTAGGGCCGAAAACACCGGGTGCCAGCGCGGGCATGTGATCCGGTGCATGACAACGCATGACACGTGCCGGTGGTTTGTCATGCTTTGTCATACATCGTGCAGCGGGCGCCACAACTGGCTCATACCTGGCGGCCATAGTTCAGCTCATCGCAGCACCCTGCTGCTTCGTACCCTCTGATCTGTTGCAAGGAGCCGACCGCCATGTACCCTTCCTTCCCGACACCTCCCGCCCCCGTTGCCACCTGCCGCGCCATGCTGCTGGCCGCCTTGGCCGTGGCGGCACTGTTGCTTCTGGCAGCCAGCGATGCCAACGCACGCAGCCGTCACACGGTGGAGCACAACGCCGACGGCAGCACCACCGCCCGCACCGGCGTGGTCCGCGCAGCGCCGGGCGGTGGGGGCGTGCTGCGCGGCCGCAGCGTGACCACCGACGGCCAGGGCCACGGCAGTGTGCGCAGCGGCGCTGCCGTGGTGGGCCCCAACGGCGCCATGGCGGTGCGCCAGGGCCAGAGCGCAAGGAATGCCGATGGCACGGCCAGCCACAGCAGCACCTTGGCCGCACAGGGCGACCGGGGCACGCTGCAGAGCACGGGCGCCGCCACGCGCAGCGCTGACGGCAGCGTGACCCAGGGCCGCACCACCACGGCCACCAGCGCAGCCACCGGCAACAGCGTGCAGACCAGCAGCTCGTACACCGCAGACACCGGCCGCACCCGCAGCGCCAGCTGCTTTGACGCCAGCGGCGCCCCCATGGCCTGCCCTGCGCGGCCCTGATCCATTACCTTCCATTCATTGAGCCAGGAGATCCCGCATGTCCCGTCCTTCCACCCCGCTCTCCGCGTTCGCCTCCCTGCGCACAGGCCTGGGCGCAGCGCTGTGTGCGCTCGCCGCTGTGCTGACCCCACCCGCCCACGCCCAGCTGCGGGGGCTGGGGCCTTTCGCGCAGGTGCGCGACACCGCTGCGGCCTTGCCCGCCGGTGTGCAGCGCGTGGCCGATGTGCCCTATGGTGCGGACCCGCTGCAGCGCATGGATGTCTACCTGCCCGCCGCTGGCGGTGCCGCCAGCAGCGCTGCGGTGGCCAGCGGCACACGCGCTCCGGTGATCTTCATGGTGCATGGCGGCGCCTGGCGCACGGGCGACAAGGCCATGTCCCGCGTGGTGCAGGAGAAGGTGGCGCGCTGGGTGCCCAAGGGCTTTGTGTTCATCTCGGTGAACTACCGCCTGTACCCCGCCGTGAACGTGCTGCAGGAGGCGCAGGACGTGGCCATGGCACTGGCCGCCGCCCAAAGCCGCGCCGCCAGCTGGGGCGCCGATGCATCGCGGTTCATCCTGATGGGGCACTCGGCCGGCGCGCACCTGGTGTCGCTCATCAATGCGTCGCCGACCCTGGCCCAGCGCGAGGGGGCCTGGCCCTGGCTGGGCACGGTGTCGCTGGACAGCGCGGCGCTCAATGTGCCGGTGGTGATGACCGCGCCGCACTACCCGTTCTATGACGAGGTGATGGGTGCCAACCCGTTGTTCTGGGCCGCAGTGTCGCCGTACCACGCACTGTCGGGGCCGGTGCCGCCGTTCCAGTTCGTGTGCTCTACCGAGCGCCCCGACCACCCCTGCCTGCAGGCCCAGGGCATGGCCCGCCGCGTGCGCGACCTGGGCGGCCGTGCCGAGGTGCTGCCGCAGGAGCTGACCCACGGCGAGATCAACGCGCAGCTGGGCCTGGAGAGCGCCTACACGCGGGCCGTGGAGACCTTCATGGCCTCGCTGGATGCGGTGGTGGCGCAGCGGCTCAAGTAGTTGCGTTCAGTCCGCTTGCACGGCCCGCCGCAGCGCGGCACGGGCCAGCAGGCGGGTGGAGTCCAGCGTGGGCAGCGGGGAGTTGGCGTCGCTCAGGATCAGCGGGATCTCGGTGCAGCCCAGCACCACGGCATCGCAGCCGTCCTCGCGCTGCATGCGGGCGATGATTTGCTGGAACAGGGCCACGCCCTCGGGGCGAATGACGCCGGGCACCAGCTCGTCCATGATGATGCGGTTGATCTCGCTGCGCTCGGCCTCGGTGGGGCGCACCCATTGCTGGCCCCGGGCCTGCAGCGCGTCGGGGTACACGCTGCTGTCCACCAGCCAGCGCGTGCCGGTGAGCGCCAGGCGCCGGTGGCCGCGCGCTGCCGCCTCGGCCGCCACCACCTCGGCAATGTGCAGCCAGGGCAGCGGCGAATGGAGCAGCACCCGGTCCATCGCCTGGTGGATGGTGTTGTCGGGGCAGATCAGAAAATCTGCGCCTGCACGCGCCAGCTTGTGGGCGGAGGCCAGCATCAGGTCGGCCACGCCTTGCAGGTCATGCCGGTCCAGGCAGTCTACATAGTCGGCCAGCGACGGCGTGTGCAGCGTCACCTCGGGGTGCGCATGCGGGCGGCCAAGCAATGCGGCGCCTTCGGTGCACAGGGTGCGGTAACACAGGGCGGCACCTTCGGCGGAGCAGCCCACGATGCCGATGTGTTGGGGCATGACGGTGGTCCAGAGCGGTTGCAAAGGCCCATTATTGCCACCGCGCTGCCGTGGCCCGGGCCCAACGCTGTGCCCGTCAGTCTCCACGCACCCTTTGCGCAAATCCGCGGGTGCTGAACTGCTCCAGCACAAAGTCCACAAACACCCGAGTGCGGGCGGGCAGCAGCTTCTTGCTGGGGTAGTACAGCGATGTCGGTCCTGCATCGGCCCACCAGCCGGGCAGCACCCGCACCAGGTCGCCCCGCGCCAGCCAGGGCTGCGCAAACGGCATGGGCAGCACGGCCAGGCCCAGGCCCATCAGCGCGGCCTGGCACATGGCCTCGGGGTCGTCGAACACGACGCGCGGGCGCAGCTCCACGGGGGCGGCATCGCCCGCCTTGTTGCGGAGCGTGGTGAGGTTGATGCGCCCGGTGCGGATATTGCGCCGTGCAATGCCATCCCACTGCGCCAGGTCCGCCGGGTGGCGTGGTGCCCGCTTGCGGCCCTGCAGCAGCGCAGGCGCTGCCACAACCACCAGGTGGATGGGGCCCAGCGTGCGCGCCACCATGTCGGGGTTCAGGTTCAGGCCGCCGCCAATGCCGGCGTCAAAGCCCTCGCCGATCAAGTCCACCTGCCGGTTCTCAAAGCGCCAGTCGGGCTGGATGGCCGGGTAGCGCTGCAGGAACTCGGTGAGCAGCGGCACCAGGTACGCGCGGCCAAAGGCCTGGCCCATGCTGACCTTGAGCGTGCCCGCAGGCTGCTGCTCGGCCTCGGCCGCGTAGTCCACCGCATCGGCCAGTGCGGTGAGTGGCGGGCCCACTTGCGCCAGCAGGCGCTGCCCGCCCTCGGTCAGTGTGAGGCTGCGCGTGCTGCGCTGGAACAGCCGCACGCCCAGGCTGGCCTCCAGCCTCGCCACGTTCTTGCTCACGGCGGCGGGCGTCAGGCCCATGAGCCGTGCGGCGGCCGAAAAGCTGCCCGCCTGGGCGGACTGCACAAACGATTCGAGGTGGCTGAGGGGTTGCATGCGGTGTATTTTCAACCAAGGGTTGAAAGATATACAGCCCATTCATGGCTACCGGAGCATGAGTGTTTTTCTGACACTGCAGGTCTTCCCGGTTCGGTTGCGAACCATTTTTCTGCATACATCTCGTTGGAGAAACAACACCATGTCTTCTGTGTCTGAAACATCCCCGGTCTCCGCCCCTTCATCGCCTGGCCGCCCGCTGGCGGGCAAGGTCGCGCTTGTCACCGGCGGCGCGCGCGGCATTGGCGCGGCCATCGTGCGGCGCCTGGCGCGCGACGGGGCGGCCGTGGCCTTTACCTACAGCAGCTCCGCTGCGCCTGCGCAGGCGCTGGTGGCGGACATTGCTGCGAGCGGCGGCAAGGCCCTGGCCCTGCAGGCCGACAGCGCCGATGCCGTCGCCCTCACGCAGGCGGTGGACCGCGCCGCGCGCGAGCTGGGCCGCCTGGACATCCTCGTCAACAACGCGGGCGTCGCCATCGCGGGTGAGCTCGGCAGCTTTGCGCTGGCCGACTTTGACCACACGCTCAACGTCAACGTGCGCGCCGTGTTCGTGGCCACCCAGGCAGCCGTGCGCCATATGGGCCAGGGCGGTGCCTATGGCCGCGTGATCACCATCGGCAGCACCAACTCCGACCGCGTGCCATGGGCCGGATTCAGCGTGTACGGCATGAGCAAGGCCGCCATCGTGGGCCTGACCAAGGGCCTGGCCCGCGACCTGGGCCCGCGTGGCATCACGGTGAACAACGTGCAGCCCGGCCCCGTGAACACCGACATGAACCCCGCTGACGGCCCCATGGCGGGCGACATGCACGGCCTGATGGCCCTGAGTCGCCATGCCCACCCCGATGAGATCGCGGGCATGGTGGCGTATCTGGCCGGCCCGGAATCGGGCATGGTGACGGGGGCGAGCTTGTTGATCGACGGCGGGTTTGCGGCTTGAGGGAGGTCAGCACGGCGCTCACTGCGTGGGCTTTCGCGCCCGGGGCGTTTTCTGCACTGCAGGGCCGTGGGCCGCCAGCTCTTTGGGCGTGAGCAGGTAAGCGGGGTTGTTGGCGACCATCTCCACCGCCAGGTCGATGAAGGCCCGCACGCGTGCTGGCAGCGCCGTGCGGCTGCCGTAGTACACGTAGAGCGCCAGGTGCTGCGCCACATGCTGGGGCAGCAGCGGCACCAGCTGGCCGCTGCGCACCAGCGGCGCGGCCGTCACGCCCACCAGCTGGCCCACCGCGTGGCCGCCCAGCACCGCACGGGCCTCCACCTCGATGTCGTTGGTGCAGAACGTGGGGTGGATGGTGCGCGCCACGATGTCGTCGCCCACCTGGAACTCCCAGGGCATGGGCTTGCCAGTGGACGCATGGCGAAAGCCGCTGCAGCGGTGCTGCGCCAGGTCGTCGATGCTGGCCGGCGCACCGTGGCGTGCGATGTAGGCAGGCGCGGCGCACACGATGAGCTGCAGCGTGAGCAGCCGCCGCGCCACCACGCCGCCCTCGGGCGGGTAGCCCGAGCGGAAGCCGACATCCACGCGGTCTTCCACCCAGTTGCCGATGCGGTCGTCGAGCTGCACATCGGGCTCCACCAGCGGGTGGCGGCGGCAGAACTCGTCAAGCACCGGCCAGATCACCTCCAGCAGGATGGAGCGCGGCGCCACGATGCGCAGCGGCCCCGCCATTGCCTCGCGCCCGCGCCGCGCGCCCTGCACCGCGTGCTGCAGCGTGGCCAGGCCCGGCTGTGCCGAGGCCAGGAACTGGCGCCCTTCTTCGGTCAGGCTCAGGCTGCGCGTGGTGCGGTGGAACAGCCGCACGCCCAGGTGCGATTCGAGCTGCACCAGCAGCTGGCTGGACGCCTGTGGCGTGATGCCCTGCGCGGCCGCCGCCTGGCGCAGGCTGCCCAGCTCGGCGGCCTTGACGAAGTTGGCGATGGCGCGCAGTTCATTGATGGCCACGGTGGACAGGCATTGTGCGGGGTGGGTGTGTGGTGGATTGGCAAGCGTTGCTTGCGAATGAATCCAGAGATTATGGGCTAGTCGCATGGCAATGGCTTGCCTAAAGTCCACCGCCATGGGCACCGCCCATAGCTCAACACCACCTCAAGGACTCGCCATGAATGCCGCACACATCACCCCCACCACAGCCACTACCACCTCCCGTTCTTCGTACCCCCGCGTCTGGCTGATCACCGGCGCCTCGCGTGGCATCGGCGCGCGCATTGCCGAGGCTGCGCTGGCCCAGGGCGATGCCGTCGTCGCCACATCACGCGATGCCGCATCGGTCGAAAAGCGCTTGGGCGCACACGATGCCCTGCTGCCCCTGGCGCTGGACGTGACCGACGAGGCCCAGGCCCGCCATGCTGTGGGCGCGGCACTCGACCGCTTCGGCCGCATCGATGTGCTGGTCAACAACGCGGGCTACGGCCTGCTGGGCGCGGTGGAAGAGGCCACCGCCGACGAGGTGCTGCGCCTGTACGACACCAATGTGTTTGGCCTGCTGCATGTGACCCGCGCTGTGCTGCCTGCCATGCGCGCGCGCCGCGCCGGGCATGTGGTCAACATCTCGTCACTGGGCGGAGTGCAGTCGGCCGCCGGGTTTGGCCTGTACTGCTCCACCAAGTTCGCGGTCGAGGGCATCACCGAGGCGCTGCATGCCGAGCTGGCGCCGCTGGGCATCCACGCCACCGTGGTGGAGCCGGGGTACTTCCGCACCGAGTTTCTGGACAGCGCCTCGCTGGCCGTGTCGCCCCGGGTGCTGGACGACTACGCCGAGAGCGCCGGTGCCGTGCGCGAGGCTGCCCGCCGCATCAACCTGAACCAGCCCGGCGACCCGGTGCGCCTGGCCCAGGCCGTGATGCAGCTGGTGGCCAGCCCGACGCCGCCGCTGCGCCTGCCGCTGGGCACGGACACGCTCCAAACCATTGCTGATAAACATGCCTTCGTGGCAAAAGAGACGGCGCAGTGGCGTGCGGTGGCGGTGTCCACAGACTTCCCGGTGCAGGAAGCCGCGCTTCAGGCGGCGTGAGTCCCCGCTCCTGTTGGGGTAGCTGGCAGCACCCTGCCGTCAGGCGGCAGGGGCTGTTGGGCCTCCCATTTTTGGGTCGGTGCTGGGAGCTGACCACGCTCACACAGGCCGTGCAAACTCCATCACCCAGTTCACCTCCCAGGTCGCGCCGCCATCGTCCGAAAACGCCTGCTGCCAGCGCGGGGCGCCGGTGTGCATCTGCGACCACTCGAAGCGCACGCGCACCGGGCGGCCCTCGAACAGCTCCTCGCCTTCAAACAGGCCCACGCCGCCCTGGAAGCCGCCCACCACGGGCGGCAGCAGCAGGCCGTTGGCCGGGTCCAGGCCGCCCGTGAGGTTGTCCAGCCAGTAGATACTCCAGCGCTGCGTCACGGGGTTGAACACACGCAGTGCCATGCCCACGTAGCCGGGCTGCCATGCCAGCGGCGTGAAGTCGTCGAAATTGCCGATGCCACCGGGCAATGGATGTGCGGTGCCCGTGGCGTCGAACACCTCCCAGTCGTTGCACCCCGCGAGCCGGCGCACCAGCCGCGTGTTGCGAATGCGCCAGGGGCCCATGAGAAAGTCGAAGTCGCGCGCGGCACTGGGCGCGATGGTGGGCGACGGGATGGGAGTGAGGCGGGCTGGGGTGGACATGGTGGGTCTCCGTGGTGGTTGGTGCGTCAGGGGGAGAGGTTTGCGGTGCGTCACGCATGCAACGCCGAGCGCGCGGTGGGCTGCAGGCGGAGCACCTCGGGCTCTGCCGCCAGCCAGGGCGCAAGACCGGGCACCACGTCACGCGCCCAGGCCCCGCTGTCGGTAAACGATGTCAGCGCAGCCTCGTCGCCAAACAGGGCCAAGCCCACCAGCACGGGTTCGCCTTCGCGCACCGGCAGGCGGGCAAAAGTGTTGGGGCTGGGCTCGGTGCAGAACCATGCGATCTGGCGCGCGCCGCCGCGCTGCAGGGTGGGCGTCATGCGGTGGCGGCAGAAGTCCAGCAGTGGTGGTGTGGCGGGCTCACGCAACGGCAACACGGTGACCTGCAGGACGCCAGCGGTGGCACCCTGCGCGCCGGGCTGGGGCCTTGCATGGTGTGGCAAGGCCGCCGTGGCGCCGGGCCAGGTGGGGCAGAGCAGGTGCACGTTGTCCGAATCGATCATGGTCGCATTGGCGGCGTCGCGGTGTGCCGCCCACACGGGGCCGCCATAGAAGCCCTCCAGCGCGCGGTGGCGCGCCTGCATGTCGGCAAAGCTGCGCAGCCAGACGAACTGGTCGGGCCGGTCCAGGTCGCGGAACTGGCCCAGCACGCGCATGCCGAGCGCCTCCTGGGTTTCCACAAACTCCCGGTCGAACAGGTCGATGAGCACCTCGCGCTGCTGGGGGTGCAAGGTGTACTGGCGCAGTTCAACGATGGCGTTGGGATCGGTGGTGGGCATGGGGGCTCCTGAAAAGGTAGGGGGGGCAACAAGGCCAAAACAGGCCTGCAGTGTGCGCACCGATACCTGCCAACCAATGGCAGGTATTTGCGCTATCGTTGGTGTTCTGTCTTTTTGCACCACCCCTGCCAAAAACCATGCGCGCCAGCCGCTTGCTGTCCCTTCAGATGCTGCTGGAAACGCGCGGCCGCATGAGCGCGCAGGCGCTGGCCGAGGCGCTGGAGGTGTCGGTGCGCACGCTGTACCGCGATGTGGACCAGCTCAGCGCTGCGGGCGTGCCCATCTATGCCGAGCGGGGGCGCCATGGTGGCTTTGCGCTGCTGCCGGGTTGGAAGACCACGCTCACCGGCCTCACGCCGTCGGAGGCGCAGGCCGTTTTCTTGAGCGGCCTGCCCGGCCCTGCGCAGGACCTGGGCCTGGGCGGCGATGTGGCGGGGGCGCGCCTGAAGCTGCTGGCCGCACTGCCCGCCGCCTGGCGCGACGACGCGCAGCGCGTGAGCACGCGGCTGCACCTGGACCCCGTGGATTGGTACCGCGAGAGCGACCCCACGCCGCATTTGCCCACGGTGGCAGCCGCCGTGTGGAGCGGCCACCAGATCACCCTGCGCTATGAGGGCTGGGCGCGCACGGCAGAGCGCACGGTGAGCCCGCTGGGCCTGGTGCTGAAAGCGGGCGTGTGGTACCTGGTGGCCTTACCCACGGGAGCCGACACTCCCGGGCCACGCACCTACCGGGTGTCGAACATCCTCGCGGCCACAGCGCTGGACCAACCAGCCAGGCGCCCCGCACGCTTTGACCTGCCGGGCTACTGGGCCGCGTCGATCCGGCGTTTTGAGTCAGGCCTGTACACGGGCGAGGCCGCACTGCTGGCCACGCCCGAAGGGTTGCGCGGTCTGCGCGCGCTCAGCAGCGCCGTGGCCCGAGCGGTGGCCGCCGCCCCTCCGTCCCGCCGCAAGGACGGCCGCATGGCCGTGACGATCCCCATCGAGTCGGTGGAGCATGCCTGCGGGCAGCTGATGCGGTTGTCGCCGCAGGTGGAAGTGCTGCGGCCCCTGGCATTGCGCCGCGCGCTGGTGGCGCGGGTGCAGGCCACGGCGCGGCTGTATGGGCTGGCGGCCGGATGAGGCATGGGCAATATTCGCTACAAATTAAATAGCAGCGAGGGCATTGCTTGTGGGCGCTACCGGCCCATTGGATCGTAAAAACCTTTTGAGGGCCGTCCTTGAAGTGACCCGGCGTGCGCGGTGCGCTCACAGTCCCCGTTCCACCATGTCCAGCAACTGCTGGCCCAGCAGGTCCAGCATCTGTTGGGGCGTGCCGCGCAGCGGCCCGTCGATGGCCAGCAGCGCCATGCCATGCACGGTGGACCAGGCCAGGTATTCGGCGCCGGGGCGGCGCGCGGGCGGCAGGGTGCCCGCGGCCACCAGGTCGTCCAGTGCGGCGCTCAGGTGCTGGAAGGGGTTCAGCCCCGTGGCACCGCCCATGGCGGGGTCGGGGGTTTGCTGCACCGTGAAGCGGCCACCGAAGGCGGTGCGAAAGAGCCCTGTCTCGGTGTGCGCAAACCGCAGGTAGCCGGCGCCCACGGCGCGCACCTTGGCGTGGGCCTGCTCGGTGGGCGTGCCGGTGGTGGGCACAAGGGCCAGCTCGGCCTCCATGGACCGCGCGGCGGCGGCCACGGCAGCGGCGCGCACGGCGCCCAGCAGGTCGTCGCGGTTGGCGAAATGGCGGTAGGCCGCATTGGGTGCCACACCCGCGCGGCGTGTGGCCTCGCGCAGCACCACCGCATCCGGCCCGCCCTGGCGCGCCAGTTCGATGCCCGCGTCCAGCAGCGCACGGTGCAGATCCCCGTGGCGGTAGGTGGCGCGTGCGGCGGGTGCACTGGAGGGGGCAGCTTTGTTGCGGGTGCTTACGGTCATGGATCGTTGGGATGTGGACACTGTCCATTATCTTTGTTATTGTTTGTGGACGGTGTTCACAATTGCGCGCCGAAACCCTTCCTACCCCGTCCATGTTCCCCAGGAGACCCCCATGAAAGTCGAGCCCTACCTGATGTTCGAAGGCCGCTGCGATGAAGCGCTGGAGTTTTACCGCCACGCTTTGGGCGCCCAAGTCACCATGCTCATGCGCTACAAGGACAACCCCGAGCCCGCCGCCGGCGAGGGCTGCGCCGATGGCAGCGGCCCGGGCCCCACGCCCGAGATGGTCATGCACGCCTCGTTCACCGTGGGCGACACGCAGATCATGGCGTCGGACGGCATGGGCTCGGGCCACGCCAGCTTCCAGGGCATCTCGCTGGCGCTGAGCCCCGCCAATGCGGCAGATGCCAAACGCTATTTCGACGCACTGGCCGATGGTGGCAAGGTGCAGATGCCGCTCACCAAGACCTTTTTCTCGCAGGCGTTTGGCATGGTGGCTGACCGCTTTGGCGTGCCCTGGATGGTGGTGGCCCCTGAATGAGTGCAACCGCCATCACCACCACCGACTCCCCGGCAGGAACCCGCATGCTCGCTCTCTATGGCCACCCTTTTTCGTCCTACACCCAGAAGGTGCTGATCGCGCTGTACGAGAACGGGACACCGTTCGAACTGCTCAATCTTGACCCCGCAGAGCCCGTCAGCCATTCGGCCGACTGGTTGCGCCACTGGCCGCTGGCGAAGTTTCCGGTGCTGGTGGACGGTGACCACACGGTGGTCGAAAGCAGCATCGTGATCGAGCACCTGCAGCTCGCGCACCCGGGGCCTGTGCCGCTGATTCCCGCCGATGCCCGGGCAGCACTGGACGTGCGCTTCATGGACCGCTTCTTTGACCTGCACGTGATGGCCCCGGTGCAGCACGCGGTGAATGCCGCGCTGACCGGCAACGCCGAGCGCAAGGCCGAAGGCGTAGCCTGGGCCACCGAGAAGCTGGAGAAAGCCTACGCCTGGCTGGAGGGCATGTGGGCAGGGCGCACCTGGGCGGCGGGCGAGCCGTTCTCGCTGGCCGACTGCGCAGCGGCGCCCTCGCTGTTCTATGCCGACTGGACGCACCCCATCGCGGCCACCTACCCGCAGTTGCGTGCGTACCGTGCCCGGCTGCTGGCACGCCCCTCGTTTGCACGCGCGGTGGAGGGCGGGCGCCCCTACCGCCACTACTTTCCGCTCGGTGCGCCCGACCGCGACTGAGCAGCGCCCGCACCACGACACCAGGAGACCCCCCATGATGAATCCCGAACCCCACGCCATGCATCGCTGGCTGCAGCAGCTGCTGGGCGACTGGACCTGCGAATCCCTGGCCGACATGGGTCCGGACCAGCCCCCCGCGCACAGCCGGGGCACCGAGCAAGTGCGCGCGCTGGGCAGCCTGTGGGTGCTGTGCGAAGGGGCGGGCTCCATGCCCGGCGGGGGCGGCGAGGCCCGCATGCTGATGACGCTGGGCTACGACCCGGACCAGCAGGCGTTCGTCGGCACCTGGGTGGGCTCGATGATGACCCACCTGTGGGTGTACCGTGGCACGCTCGATGCGGACCAGAAGGTGCTGACGCTGGAGACCGAAGGCCCCAGCTTCATAAACGACGGCGCCACCATGCGCTACCGGGACGTGATCACCGTCATCAGCGCCAACGAGCGCACGCTCACCTCGTTCGGCCAGCAGCCGGACGGCAGCTGGAAGCAGTTCATGCAAGCCAAGTACACCCGAACTTCCTGAGCCACTGCGCGGCTTCCCCCTGAAAGGCGACGTAACCGGAGGGCTGGCCAAGCCAGATCCACAGCCGCACTGGTATTCCACCCCGCCAGTCGCCAGCGCAACGCGCATGACACACTGCGCTGCCAATCTCTTTTGATTTCCACCGTCCCATGACCCTCCGCATCGAAGGCCGCGCACGCTGGCCCGCACTCATCCTGCTGTGCCTGGGCGAGCTGATGATCGTGCTCGACACCACCATCGTGAATGTCGCGCTGCCCAGCATCAAGGCCGACCTGGGCTTTACCGAAACCTCGCTGGTGTGGGTGGTCAACGCCTACATGCTTACCTTTGGCGGCTGCCTGCTGCTGGGTGGGCGGCTGGGCGATCTGTACGGCCACCGGCGGCTGTTCCTGGCGGGCATCACGCTGTTCACCATCGCATCGCTGGCCTGCGGGCTGGCCAATACGCAGGGGCTGCTGGTGGCGGCGCGCGCGGTGCAGGGCGTGGGCGGCGCGGTGGTGTCGGCCGTGGCGTTGTCGCTCATCATGAATCTGTTCACCGAGCCCGGCGAGCGAGCGCGCGCCATGGGTGTCTACGGCTTTGTGTGTGCCGGGGGGGGCAGCATTGGGGTGCTGTTGGGCGGGGTGCTCACCAGCGCATTGAGCTGGCACTGGATCTTTCTGGTCAACATCCCCGTGGGCGTGGCCATCTACCTGGCCTGCCTGGCGCTGCTGCCGGGCGGCAAGGGGCAGGCCCACGGACAGCGGCTGGACTTGGCGGGCGCCGTCACCATCACCGCGTCGCTGATGCTCGCGGTGTACGCCATCGTCAACGGCAACGCGGCGGGCTGGACCTCGCTGCAGTCGCTGGGGCTGCTGGGGGCTGCGGCGGCGCTGCTGGCGGCTTTTTTGTTCATCGAGTCGCATGTGGCTGCGCCGCTGGTGCCCCTGCCGCTGTTGCGGCTGCGCAATTTGGCCATCTCCAACGTGGTGGGCGTGCTGTGGGCGGCGTCGATGTTTGCGTGGTTCTTTCTGTCGGCGCTGTACATGCAGCTGGTGCTGGGCTACGACGCCATGCAGGTGGGCCTGGCGTTCCTGCCGTCCAATCTCATCATGGCGGGCTGCTCGCTGGGGCTGTCGGCCTGGGTGGTGATGCGTTTTGGCATTTGCCGCACGCTGGGCTGGGGGCTGCTGTTGGCGGCGGTGGGCCTGGCCCTGTTTGCGCTGGCGCCCACCGAGGGGCGCTTTCTGATCCACGTGCTGCCCGGCATGCTGCTGCTGGGCGTGGGCGCCGGCATTGCGCTCAACCCGCTGCTGCTGGCCGCCATGGGCGATGTGAAGCCCGAAGACTCGGGGCTGGCCTCGGGGGTGGTGAACACGGCCTTCATGATGGGCGGCGCCCTGGGCCTCGCCATCTTGGCCAGCCTGGCCGATGCGCGCACCGACCACCTGCGCGAGGCCGGGGTCAGTGTTCAGCAGGCGCTCAATGCAGGCTACCAGCTGGCGTTCTGGGTGTCGGCCTTGTGCTCGCTGGTGGCCGCCGTGCTGGGTGGTTTCGTGTTGCGTCCGGCACCGCCACCGTCCGCCGCCGCGCCTTCCCACGCGGGTGCCGTGTGAGGAGATAGGGCGCTATTTAATTGATAGCTACTCGGGCATATTCCACTAGCGCATGCAGTCATTTTTGGCTTGAAATGGTGACGAAGCTGTGTGCGCACGCGGTGCGGCACTGTCCTGTATGCCGCACCGCACTGTTCCACCCAGCGCACTTCTGAATGCGGCCGCTGGCCTTATCTTTGGCAGGCGTGCTGCCCGATAGCCGGTGGCGCAAACCCAAGGAGTCCTTGATGTCGTCCTCCCCCACCGTGTCTTCGTCTGCCGCCAGCCTGCCCATCGTGCAGGCCCAGGTGCTGGGTCCGCTGTGGCCCACGATGGACCCGTTCCTGTTCTGCGCCCACCATGACGACGCCTACCCCGCAGGCAACGGCGCGTTTGCGCCCGCCGTGTCGCTGGAGGGCCGCCAGATCGGCAGCGACTTCAGCCGCAAGGACGGCTGGAGCATGTACCACGGCGACACCGTGCCCGGCTTTCCGGGCCACCCGCACCGGGGCTTTGAAACCGTGACCCTGGTGCGCAAGGGCCTCATCGACCATTCCGACTCGCTGGGCGCCGCCGCGCGTTTTGGCGGGGGCGATGTGCAGTGGGTCACGGCGGGCAAGGGCATCGTGCATTCGGAGATGTTCCCGCTGCTCAACGCCACCGAGCCCAACCCGCTGGAGCTGTTCCAGATCTGGCTGAACCTGCCCGCGAAGAACAAGATGGTGGAGCCGCACTTCACCATGCTGTGGAACGAGCGCATTCCGCGCCTGGTCCACCACGACGATGCAGGTCGCGCCACCACGGTGACGGTGGTGGCGGGCGCCCTGCCCGGCGCGCCCGCGCCGCTGGCGCCGCCACCCGAGTCCTGGGCTTCGCAGCCCGAGGGCGATGTGGCCATCTGGACGCTGCGCATGGACCCCGGCGCGCAGTGGACGCTGCCCGCCGCGCGCGGCCAGGGCACGCGCCGCATGCTGTACTTCTTTGTGGGCGACAGCCTGCGCGTGGGCCCGCAGGACGTGGGCCAGCACGCCGCGCTGGAGCTGGTGGCCGGGCAGGACTGGCAGCTGACCAACACCGGCGCGACGCCGCTGGAATGCCTGCTGCTGCAAGGCCAGCCCATCGCCGAGCCCGTGGCGCAGTACGGCCCGTTTGTGATGAACACACAGGCCGAGATCATGCAAGCCATGAACGACTACCGCCGTACCCAGTTCGGCGGCTGGCCCTGGCCCGACCAGGACCCGGTGCACGGCACCGAAGCGCGGCGGTTTGCGCGCTACCCCGGCCAGACGGAGGAAGAGCGCCCAGCCGAGGCCTTGTCGGGCGCATAGGGTTGTTCACCAGGCCCTGCCAAGCTTCCACGAGGCCCTGCGGCAGCCGTCCGGCGCCTCGTGGACAATCCGGGGTTTCGTTCTGACCCGCGCGGCGGCTGGTGGCATACCCCTGCCAGCCCCGCGCCGATTCTTCACCGCCTGAAAGCGCAAGCACCACCATGGCCACCACCATCACCAAAGACTCCGCCGTCACCATCACTTACAAGGTCACCACCCCCCAGGGCAAGCCGCTGGATGCGGGGCACCTGTCGTACCTGCACGGTGGCTACGAAAACATCTTCCCCAAGGTCGAGGCCGCACTCGATGGCCAGGCCGTGGGCTTCAGCACCACGCTGCAGCTGGCGGTGGAAGACGCCTTCGGCGCGCGCGATGAAAGCCTGGTGCGCACCATTCCCAAAAGTGAGTTCCCGCCCGGCGTGAAGGTCGGCGGCCAGCTGCAAGGCGTGGGCAACGACGGCCAGCCCGCCGTGTTCAACGTGGTCAAGATCAAGGGCCCCGAAGTGCACCTGGACGGCAACCACCCACTGGCAGGCCAGGCATTGACCTTCAGCTGCAAGGTCACCGAAGTGCGCGCCGCCAGCCCTGAAGAAATTGCGCACCGCCATGTGCATGGTGCGCACGGCCACCACCATTGATGGTTGCTCGCCAGCCTGGGGCTGGTGACGCCCTCAGACCTTGGTGAACCAGCCATCTGCGCCGGCGTCCGGTAGCGGATACCCAGGCACAAAAAAAGCCCGCATTGCGGGCTTTTTTTGTTCGGTGAAGCGTCGTGAATTACTTGGCCGCTTCAGGCTTGGCAGCGTCGGCTTTTTTCTCTGCCGTTGCCTTGGTCTTCTTGGCCTTCGCCTTCTTCTCTGCCTTCTTTTCTGCAGGGGCCGACGCGGTGGCGGTTGGCGTTACTGCGGGCTTGGCTTCGGCTTTGGCCGCAGGGGTGGCGGGCGTGGCTGGAGTCGCTGGGGTGGCAGGCATGGCCGATGTGGCAGGGGTCGCAGGCGCCGCGGCCTTCGCGGGGGTTGCTGGCGTTGCGGGGGCCGCAGGGGCTTGGGCAAACGATGCGGTCACAAAGAAACCGGCGAGCAGGGCAGCGAGGAGCTTGTTCATGAGAAATCCTTTCAGATCGGATGACCGCCCGACACAGCGTCGGACTTAGCTATGCAACGGCGCTCGGAGGCGTTGCGATGACAGGTTACGAAGTCATTGGCAACAAGGCGTTACCGCGCCCCAGACCGCGCCCTTTCAGCACTGGCTCCTTGGTCAAGCGCTCGCGTGCCCATTCGACAAAGGCGCGCACTTTCGCCGGGGCCCGCCGGCCTGCGGGGTACACGATGTGCACGGGCACGGGGGGCAGTTCGTGGTCGGCCAGCACGATGCGCAAGCGCCCTGCGCGCAGGCCGGCTGCGGCCTGGTAGGCAAGGCAGCGGGTCAGGCCGATGCCTGCCTCTGCGGCGGCAATGTCCACCTCGTTGCTGTTGCTGATCCAGGTGAATTGCGGCTGGCCGGTGGCGCCATCGCGAAACTTCCAGGGCGCTGGCGTGCGTGCATCAAAGGCGAAGCCGATGGCCCGGTGGCTGCTCAGGTCGGCCGGGTGGCGTGGCTTGCCGTGTTGCGCCAGGTAGGCGGGAGACGCTACCACCAGGCGGCGCAGCGCACCCACTTGCACGGCAGTGAGGCCGGAGTCAGGCAGGTGCGCGATGCGGATGGCCACGTCCATGCCTTCGTCGAGCAAGTGCACCAGGCGATTGACGAACAGCGTGCGCACCTGCACGCGCGGCTGGGCCTGCAAAAAGCCCTGCACGATGGGGGCCACATGCTGGATGCCGAACATCTGCGGTGCCGTGATGGACAGCAGCCCCTGGGCCTCGGCCTGTGCACCGCTGGCGGCCTGCTCGGCCTCGTGCAGGTCGTTCAAGAGGGGACGGCAGTCGTGCAAGAAGCGCTCGCCCGCCTCGGTCAAGCGCACCATGCGCGTGCTGCGCTGGAACAGCAGCACACCCAGCCGCGCCTCCAGCGCCGCAATGGCGCGCGTGACGGCCGTGGCCGAGTAGCCCAGCCGCCGCCCCGCCACGGCAAAGCCGCCAGCGTCCGCCACGGCCACAAAACAGCGCAGGGTGTCGAGATAGTCCATGCAACCCATTATTGCGGATTCTGCAATTATGAAAAGCGGTGATTGGTTATTCACATCGCAGATTGCAATAGATATCGTCGAGCCATCTTTTCACCCACCCACGACGAGGCTTCACCATGTTCCCCACCACCCCGCTCCAGCTGTACCGCATGCCCATCTCGGGCCATTGCCATCGCGTGGAGCTGATGCTGTCCCTGCTCGGCTTGCCCTATGAACTGATTGACGTGGATCTGCTGCGCGGCGAACACCAGCGCGCGGAGTTTCTGGCACTCAACCCGCTGGGCCAGGTGCCCGTGCTGGTGGACGCGTGCCAGGTGCTGAGCGACAGCAATGGCATCCTGGTGTATCTGGTGCAGCGCTACGCCCTCGGCAGTGCCTGGCTGCCACAAGACGCCGTGGGGCAGGCGCAGCTGCAGCGCTGGTTCAGCCTGGCGGCGGGCTTTCTGGCGCCGGGCATTGGGGGGCCGCGCTTTGCGACGTTGACGGGCCGTGCCGTGAACGAGGTGGCGCAGGCCACCGGCAAGCGCCTGCTCGCCTTCATGGAGGACGAACTGCAGGGGCGGGCCTGGTTGCTCGGGGGCTCAGCGCCCAGCCTGGCCGATGTGGCCATGGTCAGCTACACCTCGCAGGCCCACCTGGCGGGGCTGTCGCTGGATGCTTACCCGCGCATTGCGGCCTGGGTGGCGCGCATGCAGGCCTTGCCGGGCTATCCGGTGCTGGCCGACCAGCTGCCCGCTGCCGAGCAGGTGGCGGCATGACAGCCACCGTGCCCGCTGCACCGGTTGTGGTACCGGTGCCGCCCGAGGCATTCCACCCCGGCGAGCAGGCCTTGCAGGCGCGCGTGGGCGTGCGCGAGCGCATGGCGGCCGTGGGTGCGATGGTGCTGCGCGACCACATGCCCGACCAGCACCGCGAGCTGTTTGAAAAGCTGCCCACCTTGCTGCTGGGGACGTTGGATGAACAAGGCCAGCCGTGGGCCACGATGCTTGCCGGACCGCCCGGGTTTGTGCACACCCCCGATGCGCAGCGCATGCAGATCGCGACCGCGCCGGATTCCAAGGACCCGGTGCTCGCACACCTGGCGCCAGGTGCGGCCGTGGGCGTGCTGGGGCTGGAGCCGCACACGCGGCGGCGCAACCGCATGAACGGGCGGGTGGCAGCGTTTGGCGATACCGGCCTGGGCGTGCAGGTGGTGCAGAGCTTTGGCAACTGCCCCAAATACATCCAGGCGCGGCAGCCTGGCCTGCGTGCTGCGCGGGTCGCTCCGGGCCCGGTGCAGTGGCTGGGGGCCGGATTGGACGCCGACGCCATCGCGCGCGTGCAGCGTGCCGACACCCTGTTCATTGCCAGTGCCTCGGCGCCACGCCCTGGTGCCGGGCACAGCGAAGGCGTGGATGTATCGCACCGGGGCGGTGAGCCGGGCTTTGTACAGGTGTCGCACACGGCGGCCGGCGTGGTGCTGAGCCTGCCGGACTACCCTGGCAACCAGTTCTTCAACACCCTGGGCAACCTTGCGCTGCACCCGCTGGCAGGCCTGCTGGTGGTGGACTATGAAGAGGGCGGCTTGCTGCACATTGCCGCGCAGGCCGAGGTGCTGTGGGACCGCGCTGCGCGTGCTGCCTGGCCCGGCGCACAGCGTGTGCTGCGGCTCACGGTGCTGCGCGCACTGTGGCGGCCGCAGGTGCTGCCGTGGCGCTGGACACCGCCGGTGTCGGCCCCTCAGTTCCGGGTGATGCGCGAGGCAGCGCTGGACTGAGTGGGCCACCATCAGCGGGCCGCGCACGGGGTGTTGTTGTCCCCGCGATGCGCCTGCGCGGCACGGTGGCCTCGGCCTCCACCATCTTGGCGCTGCGCTCCTGTGCTGTCTGCGCCAGCTCGGTGATGAGCGCGGCCTCGGGCAGGTTGTGCCAGTAGCGCGTGGGCATCTCCTTCTTCATCATGGCCAGCTTGAGCCGCGCGGGGTTGAAGATGTGGCGGTAGTAGGTGAGCCACAGCGCCTCGCCCGCATCGGGCGGTGGCGCGTCGCTGCGCTGCGCGCCGGGGCCGGTGTGCAGCTGCTGGCCGTCCCAGCGCACGCTGGCGTCGGGGGTGAGGATGGCCCAGCGCATCTGTGTGAAGCGGCGGATGAAGAAGCCCGCGTTGGCCACGGTGATGTAGTGGTCGGGCTCGAACCAGGCCATGTGCAGGGTCTGGCTGTCGGGTTCCACCACGGGCCGGAAGCGCACAAAGGCGTGCATCTTGTGGATGTCCCGCCGCACGCTGCGTACCATGTGGTGGGCCTGCTGGCGGTCGGCGTCCAGCGGGTCGTGCCGCGCGGCGTCGGCCTCTGCGCCGCCTTGGGCCATGCGCCACAGCAGGCGGTACATCAGCGCGAAGCGGGCGGGGTCGCGGTGCAGGATGAGCTGCTCGCACAGGTGCACAAAGTCGGGCGGAACGCGCAGCGTGGGTGCATCGGGGGCTGGCGGTGGCAGGGCGTTGTGGCTGGCGGCCTCTGGAGCAAACAGGTCTTCAGCGGCATCGGCCTGGCAGCGCCAGTCCACGGCTTGCGGGGGCACATTGGCTTGCACCAGGGCGCGTGCGGCGGTGCGAAAGCCTTGCCAGTCGGTGGGATGGTCCAGCGTGATGGTGTGGCGCTGCATGCGTCAAAACAAACTGCGTTGCGCGGGCGGCGGCGCCAGTTGGACTGCCAAATCAGCAGCCTCCAAAGCACGGCCAGGGCGGTAGTCTGCCGCTTCCACAAACGGCAGCACTTTCTTGAGCGGCACATGCAGCCTCGCCAGGTCTGCATGCCGCAGGCGGCGCACGCGGCGGGCGGCCAGCAGGCGGTCCACCGTCTGCACGCCAAAGCCGGGCACGCGCAGCAGCAGCTCGCGCGGGGCGGTGTTGAGGTTGACCGGAAAACGCTCGCGGTGCGCCAGCGCCCACGCCAGCTTGGGGTCCACATCCAGCGCCAGCATGCCCACTTGAGAGTGCGGCACGATTTCGTCGTGCGTGAAACCGTAAAAGCGCATCAGCCAGTCGGCCTGGTACAGCCGGTGCTCGCGCACCGTGGGCGGCGCGGCCAGCGGCAGGGCGCGGGCGGCGTCGGGGATGGGGCTGAAGGCCGAGTAGTACACGCGCCGCAGCCGGTGCACGCCATACAGCCGCGCGCTGGTGGCGAGGATGGTGCGGTCGTTGGTGGCATCGGCCCCCACGATCATTTGCGTGCTTTGCCCGCCGGGCGCGAAGTGCGGCACGCTGGCGCGGCGTGTGGTGCGCGACTGCGGCATTGAGACGATGGCCTGCGCGGCTTGCTCCTTGCGGGCCGCGCGCGATTCGCTAATGTGCACCGCCATGCGGGCCATGGACCGGTCGATGGCGGCGCTGTTTTTCTCGGGCGCCAGGGCGGTGAGGCTCTCGGCCGTGGGCAGCTCGATGTTGATGGACAGGCGGTCGGCATAGCGGCCAGCGCGCTGCATCAGCTCGGGCGATGCGTCGGGAATGGTTTTCAAGTGGATGTAGCCGCGAAAGTCGTGCTCTTCGCGCAGCACGCGGGCCACCTCCACCACCTGCTCCATCGTGTAGTCGGGGCTCTGGATGATGCCGCTGGACAGGAACAGCCCTTCGATGCAATTGCGGCGGTAGAAATCGAGCGTGAGCTGCACCACCTCATCCACCGAGAAGCGCGCGCGGGGCACGTTGCTGGTCACGCGGTTCACGCAGTACAGGCAGTCGTACTGGCAGAAGTTGGTGAGCAGAATCTTCAGCAGCGAGATGCAGCGCCCGTCCGGCGCGTAGCTGTGGCAGATGCCCATGCCTTCGGTAGAGCCCATGCCCCGCCCGCCCACCGAGTTCCGCGGCGCAGCACCGCTCGATGCACACGAGGCGTCGTACTTGGCGGCGTCGGCCAGGATGGCGAGTTTGGACTGTAAATTCACTGGATGAATTTACAGTATTTTGATTGTCTGACGCCAGCCTGGGGTCAAGCGATAGCGGCAATATGCTCCTGATTTAATAGCTGCAAACTTATGAAAATCATGCGCTTGCAGCCAAAATCAGCTGAAAATTGCTGGATTACACCGTTTCGAGGGCCATCACCGCCGTGGCCGTGTTCGAAATGGGGATGTGATAGTTGCTGTGCACCCGCCGCACTCCCGCACTCGCAGTGGCCAGGGCGCCCCGCATGGCCAGCCACATCAGCAGCTCCACGCCCTGGGTGCCGGTCTTTTCCACCAGCTCGTGCACGCTGAACTGCGTGGCCCATTCGGGGTTGGTGGTCAGGCTCTCGATGAACTGCAGGTCAAACGCCTTGTTGATGAAGCCCGCGCGCTCGCCGTCGAGCTGGTGGCTGAGCCCGCCCGAGGCGATCACCGCCACCTTCATGTTGCTGTCCCAGCTGCTGATCGCCTGGCCCACTGCCTTGCCCAGCGCGTAGCAGCGCCTGGCCGATGGCAGCGGGAACTGCACGGTGTTGATGCACACCGGCACCACCGTCACGGGGCAATCGCCCTCGGGCCAGAAGAGCTTGAGCGGCAGCGTGCAGGCGTGGTCCACCAGCATCTCCTGGCAGGTGGTCACGTCAAACTCCTGCTCGACCAGCGTGTTGATGAGGTGCCACGACAAGTCCACCTCGCCCGGGAAGGGCGGCAGCGTGGGGATGCCCCAGCCTTCGTCGGCGTTGTTGTATTGCGCCGCCGCACCCACGGCAAAGGTGGGCATCTTGTCGAGGAAGAAGTTCAGACCGTGGTCGTTGTAGAACATCACCACCACGTCGGGCTGCTTCTCGCCCAGCCACTGGCGGATTGGGGGAAAGCCGTCGAAGAAGGGCTTCCAGTAAGGCTCGTTTTGCAGACCCTTGTGGATGGCGTTGCCAATGGCTGGGATGTGCGAGGTGCCGAGGCCGCCGATGAGTTGTGCCATGTGGTGTCTCCTTATTGGCCTGCTGCGACCAGCATGGCCTTGAATTCGTCTTTGGTCATGCCCGTCTGCTGTGCGCCGATGTCCTGCATGTCCAGCTTGAAGATGCCCGCGAACTTGGCCAGGTAGTAGGCGTTGCCGCCCGCAGCAATCAGCTGCAGCACGTTCTTGGCGCGGATGGCGGCGGCCTGCTGTTCGTTCAGGCCGTATTGCTTCATGTACGCCTCTTCGTCGGCCAGAAAGGCCTTGCGGTTGGCCTCGTCGTTGAACGAAAAGCACATCTTGTTCAGCGCATAGCCCTTGCGGGCCTGGTCGCCATCGAACGGCGTGGTGCCGGGGATCGGGGGCAGTTTGGAAGGCATGGAAGTCTCCGGGGCTTGATGTAAGTCAGCCCGCAGTGTCGCGACGGCATTGCCAAAGATGAAGGGGCCCAAGATCATCGAATGCATGAGCAAATTCGATGGATCACAGCTGGACGGGCACCTGCTGAAGCTGCTGCTGGCGGTGCTGGAGACGGGCAGCATCACGGCGGCGGCCGAGCGCCTGGGCGTCACCCAGTCGGCGGTGAGCCACTTGCTCGACAAGCTGCGCGCCATCACCGGCGACCCGTTGTTTGTGAAGCGCGGGCGCGGCATCGTACCTACCGCGCGCGCCGAGGCCCTGGCCCAGCCCGCGCGCGACATGCTGCACCAGATGCAGTTGTTTGCCCAAGGGGCCGACTTTGACCCGCGCGCTTGGCAGACCGAGCTGACCATCGCCGCCAATGACTTCCAGCGCGATTTGCTGCTGCCCGCGCTGGCCGCGCGCCTGCGCAGCGCTGCACCGGGCGTCACGCTGCGCATCGTGCCCAGCGGCGCGCCCAGCGCCGAACTGCTGCGGTCTGACGCGTGCCAACTGGTCATCAGCCCCCGCCCGCCCGAGGGCACCGACATCGTGCAGAAGCGTCTGTTTGAAGACCAATACCGCGTGTTCTATGACCCGGCCGCGCGCAGAGCTCCGGCCTCAGAGGCGGAGTACCTGGCGGCGGACCACGCCACGGTGGCTTACGAGGCGCACCGGGGGCTGGAACTGGACCAGCAACTGGAAGCACGTGGCGTGCGCCGCCGCCTGGTGGTGCGCGTGCCGGGCTTTGCCGCGCTGCCCGCGTTTGTGCGGGGCACCTCGCTGCTCACTACAGCGCCGTCGCTGATGGGGCGCACCGCGTTGGCCGCGCTGGCGGGTGTGCCGGTGCCCGTGGCCTGCCCTAGCCTGCCCATGTACCTGATCTGGCATGTGCGCTATCAGCAGGACGCCGCGCACCGCTGGCTTCGGGCGCAACTGCAGGACGTGCTTGCGGCGGTGTTGCCGCCGGGCAGTGGCGCACCGGCGTCTGCGTCAGTCGCGCTGCCGTGACAGCGCTTGCCGTAGCCGCCGCGCCGCCCGTTCCCGCAACGAAGGCGCGGGGCGCAGCACCGGCCGTGGGTGGGCCTTGGCCTGTTCGCACGCCGCCAGAAAGTCATTCAGGATGGCCGTGTCGTCCAGCGTGTCTGAACCCTGCTTGTGGAACTCCGGGTGCCATTGCGTGGCGGCGATGTAGCCGCGCCCCGGCGCGGGCTTGAGGCGAATCGCCTCGGGCACGCCGTCGGGCTCGCTCAGGGCCTCGACCACAAACTCGGGCGCCACTCGCTTGATGCCCTGGTGGTGAATGCTGTTGACCCGCGCGCGTGGCATGTTGGGGTACAGCTTGGCCAGGTGCGAGTCGGGCAGGATGTGGATGTCGTGAAAGTGCTGGTCGTAGGTGCTGGCGTTGCGGTGCTTCTGCGCACCGGGGTGCTGGGTCTCGATGTCCTGGTACAGCGCGCCGCCAAAGGCCACGTTGATGAGCTGCAGGCCCCGGCACACGCCAAAGATGGGCTTGCCCACCTGGGCAAAGGCTTTCACCACGGCCAGGTCGTACAGGTCGCGCACGCGGTCGCCCACCCACTCTTCGCGCAGGGGCTCCTCGCCATAGTTGCCCGGCCACACGTCGGCGCCACCGTGCATCACGATGCCGTCGAGCCACTCGGCATAGTGGTCCAGCGTCACGTCGCCGCGTGCCGTCTCGCCCGTGGGGCAGGGCACCATCACCACCATGGCACCGGCCGACATCAGCCAGTGGGCGATGGACTGCTCGACATACTGCAGCGTCTTGCCCGTGAACAGCGGGCGTGCAGGGTCGGCGTGTTGAAAGCAGGCGGACAGGCCAATCTTGAGGCGGGGGGCAGCAGGCATGGGGGAAAGCTCCGGGCAGCGCTTGTGCGCGTGATTCCTGCAGTTGTAGCACCGCACCCCCTGTGGCGTCTGTAGGAAAGGGCCGTGCGGAGCGGCGCGTCGCCTGCATGGGTTGGTGGAGCGCGCAAAGCGCCACAACCTGCAACGAAATGTGGCTTTCTTCATGAAATGTGTCCGCATGTCGACGGGACGCGGGCGAAATCTGGGGGGCTGATCGCCATAATTTCGGCTCACCCGGTGCCAGGGAGGGGCGCCCGGTGGCGCGATGCACGCCTTCCCCGAAAGCAGAAAAAATGTCCCATCCAAAATTCCGTTTGTCCGCCCTGGCTGCGCTGGTGGCCGCGACAGCTGCCGCCTGTCCGCTGGTGGCACAGGCCACCGTGCCCGCCGGTGCGGCGGCAGAGATCATCAGCCTGCAAGGCACAGGTGACCAGCGTGCCGCCTCCGCAGCCGACTGGGGCCCTGCCCGACTGGCCCAGGCCCTGGCCCAGGGCGACTTTGTGCGCACGCGCCAGGCCGCCAAGATGGCGCTGCTGTTCGCGGACGACACCCAGCTGCGACTGCACCAGAACACGGTGCTGCAGGTCAAGGGCGTGGCCACCCCGGCACAGCCCGTGACCACCTTGCTGCTCAACGCTGGCCGTGCGTGGACGCAGACCAAACGTGCCGACGGCAGCCGCCTGAACCTGGAGACACCGGCCGCGACGGCTGCGATCCGTGGCACCGATTGGGACATCAGTGTGGAGGACGATGGCCGCACGCTGATCACCGTGCTGTCGGGCACGGTGGAGTTTTCCAACGCGCAGGGCTCGGTGTCGGTGGGCGCCAACGAAGCGGCGCTGGCCGAAGTGGGCAAGGCCCCGGTCAAGCTGGTGCTGAGCCAGCCGCGAGACCGCATCCAGTGGGTCAACGCGCTGCGTGCCGACCCGGTGCCCCACCTGTCGGCCGAGCCCGTGCCTGCAGCGCTGGCGCCCGTGCGGGATGCCCTGGCGGCACGCGACCTCGGGGCGGCCCGTGCCGCGCTGGCGCAGGCGCGCACTACCGCAGCGCCTGTATGGGTGGATGTGTTTGATGCGGCTGTGGCCCTGCAGGCGGGCGACCTGCTGGCCGCACGCGGGTCGCTGACGCGGCAGGTGGCTGCGGTGGACGCCGCGCCGCTGCCCGCGTGGCTCATGCAGTCCGACGTGCAGCTGATGGAGGGGGAAGGGGCTGCAGCGGCCGGTACGCTGCGCACGGCGCTCCAGCGCTGGCCCGCCCACCCGGCGCTGGTGGCGCAACTGGCGCGCGTGCAGATCCTGAGCGACCGGGTGGACGAAGCGGCTGCCACCCTGGCCCCCGCGCAAGGCACGGCCCACGCCGACCTGGCGCTGGTGCGCGCCGAGCTGGCCCGGCGCCGGGGCGATGCGCCTGGCACGCTGGCCGCCTATGCCGAGGCCCAGACTTTGGCGCCAGGCGATGCACGCGCCTGGCAAGGCCTGGGCAGTGCGCATGCCGAGCGCGAAGACCCGCGCCCCGCCCGCGAGAACCTGCGTCGCGCGTTGCAGCTGTCGCCGCAATCGCCCGGTGCCTGGGGCGAGCTGGGCACGCTGGAAACCTTTGTGAACCAGTTCACCGAAGCGGGTCAGGCGTTTGCCACCGCGCTGGGTGACAACCCGGCAGACTACGTCGCGCTCACCGGCCAGGGGCTGCTGCACCTCAAGCAAGGGCAGCCGGATGCCGCGCTGGATGCGTTCTTGCGGGCGGGCGTGATGGAGCCGCGCTATGCCCGCGCCAAGACCTGGACTGCCGTGGCCTACTACCAGCTGGGCCGCCATCAGGATGCGCTGACCACCTTGCAGCAGGCGACCGTACTGGACGACAAGGACCCTGTGCCCTACATGCTGCTGGCGCAGATCCACACCGATCTGTTCCAGCCCGGCGAAGCGGTGGAGGCTGCGCGCGCCGCCGTGGGGCGCATGCCATATCTCAAGTCGCTCAACCAGGTGGCCAACGACCAGAAGGGCAGTGCGAACCTGGGGTCATCGCTGGCGTTCTTTGGCATGGAAGACTGGGCGCTGGAGATGGCGCAGCAGAGCTTCTACCCCTACTGGGGCGGCAGCCACCTGTTCATGGCAGACCGCTATGCGGGCGAATTCAACAAGAACTCGGCGCTGTTCCAGGGCTTTCTGACCGACCCCATGGCGTTTGGGGGCAGCCAGCGTTATTCGCCGCTGCTGCAGCAGCCCGGCAGCCACGGATCGGTGGGTGTGACGCTGGACCGCGAGTTCTACCGGATGCGTGCGCCAGCGGTCACGCTCAATGGCCTGGACAACAGCCATGTGCCGGTGTCGTGGTTCTTCAAGGCGCAGACGGCGGATGTGAGTGCCTATCCGTTCGACCTGCAGGTCAACCGCCTTCCTGCCATGCGTGCGGGCGAGGGAGACCTGCGTGCCCATGCCATCACCGCTGGGGTGGGCATGCAGCCCACCGAGCGCATCAACCTGTTTGCCTACGCCAATCAGTTCAGCATGCGCCTGCGCGGCCAGAACGCGCAGGAGACGGCCCTGGACGATACCGTCACCCAGGGCGCCCTGGGCATGGCCTACCGGTGGGGGCCGACGGAGCAAACCTGGATCAAGCTGGGCCGCAGCGTGGACAACTTGCAATTGCTGCGCTACCCCACGGCCTACATCGAGCCACCGTTCCTGACCGTCATGGGCGTGAGCAGTGCCCCGCGCAAGGACTTCAGCGACATTCAGCTGCGCCACACCGTGGACACCACCCCCGGCAGCCGCTGGAGCGTGACGCTGGAGCATGTGCGCGAGCGCCAGAACAACCTGCTGGCGGGCGAGGCCGCCGTGGTGGCTGACATCCCAGGCGTGGGCCTGTACCGCGACTACCTCGTCCTGGCAGGCTACAACCGCATTGACCGTCGTTACACCGGCCTCACCTTGGCCACCACGCAACGCCTGGACCCGGCGCTGAGCCTGGACGCAGCCCTGGGGCTGCAGCAAATCCGCCACCGCGTGGACGGCCTCACGCAGAGCTACCTGGTGGGGCTGGATGCCCTGAGCGAAGACCAGGCCCGCCGCGCGGACACCGAGCGCGTGGTCACGCCGCGCCTGGGGGCGGTGTGGCAGCCTGCTGCGGGCACCACGCTGCGCGTGGCCTATCAGGACTGGCTGCGGCCTCTCAGCGTCTCCACCCTTGCCAGCGTGGAGACCGCAGGCATCCCTGTCGAGGACCGGCTGGTGGAAGCCGGTGGCCGCCACAAACGCACGGTGGCGCAGCTGGGCATGGAGGTGGGCGCCAACACGTTTGTGGGCCTGCGGGCCGACCATCTGCGGGTGAACAACCCCGGCACCGTGGGAGTGGATTTGCGCACCCCCAGCCTGCCGTTCCTCGAAGAAATGCGCAACGCGCAGCTGGTCAACCTGTCCACCAGTGACCTGCTGGAGGACACGCCGAGTTTTGAGCGCGGCACGCTGCAGACCTTGGGTGGCACGGTCAACCACATGTTCAGCCGCCGCTGGTCGGGCTACGCCAAGTACCTGTACCAGCACAGTGAAAGCCGCATGCTCGACGGCGGTGCCGAGGTGGTGGGGCGCATTCCCTACATTCCGCGCCACACCGTCGCGCTGGGCGCCACCTGGGCCAGCGCGCAGCGCCTGTACCTGAGCGCGCGCGCGGTGTACCGGTCCGAGCGGTTTGAGGACAAGGAGAACCTCACGCGCCGTGCGCAGGGCTGGGGCGTGGACCTGATGGGCTTCTGGGAAACGCAGGACAAACGCTGGGTGGTGGGCGTTGCGGCCATGAACCTGTGGGCGCCCAAGTCCGACCGGCAAAAGACCCGCTATGTCCTGGATGCGCGCTATCGCTTCTGATCGGGCGGCGGTGCCGCACGCCCGGCAGCGCCAGCGGTGGCTCTCGCTGGCGGCGGGGGTGCTGGCGCTGCTGCTGGTGGGGGCCGCCACGCTCAGCCGCACCTGGCATGCGCTGGAGTTCAAGACCTTTGACGTGCTGACGGCGCTGGCGGCCCCCCACCGCACGACCGTGCCGGTGGTGATTCTTGCGATCGACGAGCCGACGTTTCAGGATCTGCAGCAGACCTGGCCGTTTCCGCGCAGCGTGCATGCGGCCCTGCTGGAGCGGCTGCGCGCAGACGGCGCCCTGGCCGTGGGGCTGGACATTGTTTTTGCCGACCCCACCACCGAGGCCGAAGACGCCGCTCTGGACCGCACGATGGCCCAGGTGGGGCAGGGCTTGCCCGTGGTGCTGGCCTCCACCCGCGAGAAGATCGACAGCGCCAATGCCGCGCTGTGGATGGACATCCAGCCGCTGCAGCGGTTTCTGGACGCTGGCGCTGATGCGGGCGATGCCGGGGTCGAGCCGGACGACGACTTCGTGGTGCGCCGCGCCCCCGTCGCGCGCGAAGGCTTTGCGCTACGGCTGGCCCAGCGCGTGACAGAGGCGCGCGGCCAGACCCCGGCGCTGCACCATTTCGACTGGATCGGCTACCGGGGCCCGCGCGGCACGTTTGACACGCGCTCGTACTACCAGGCGCTGGAGCCGGGGCTGCTGCCTGCAGGTTTCTTCAAGGGCAAGATCGTGCTGGTGGGGCGCTCGGCGCGCACCGCCACCGAGCTGGCGCACTCGCAGGCCGACCTGTTCAACTCGCCGTTTGGCACGGCGGGCGGTGAGCGGCTTTTCCCGGGGGTGGAGCTGCAGGCCACGCTGCTGGACAACTACCTCACCGGCGGCGGGCTGCGCAGCGTGTCGGACGTGTGGACCCTGGTGATCACCGTGCTGCTGCTGCCGGTGCTTTTGGGGGCGAGCCGGCGGCTGCACCCGGCGGGCGCGGCGGCGCTGACGGCGGCGCTGGTGGTGGCCATGGGAGCCGTGTCGTGGGGGCTGTTTGCCGGCCCGCGCCTGTGGTGGCCACCGCTGTTGCCTGCGGCGGCGGCAGTCGCCATTTATGGAGCGGCTGCGCTGGTGGGCTATGCCGTGGTGCGCCAGCGCGCGCGCCAGACGCGGGCGATGTTTGCGCAGTACGTGCCGCCTGCCGTGGTCTCGCGCCTCATTGCGCAGCCCGAGCTGATGCGCCTGGGTGGCGAGGCGCGCGAGGTCACGCTCATGTTCACCGACCTGGCCAACTTCACCACGCTGTCCGAGCAGCTCAGTGCCGAGCAAACGGTGGAGGTGCTCACCGGCTACTTCAACGCCATGACGCCGATCGTGCACGCCACGGGCGGCACCGTGGACAAGTTCATTGGCGACGCGGTGATGGCCTTCTGGGGCGCGCCGCTGGACGACCCGCGGCATGCCGAACACGCCGTGGCCGCCGCCATCGCCATGCAGCAGGCCATGCAGGCGCTGGTGGCCGACCTGCGCGCGCGCGGACTGCCGCCCATCCACATGCGGATCGGGCTGCACACGGGGCGTGTGGTGGTGGGCAATGTGGGCTCCGACCAGCGCTTTTCGTACACGGCGATTGGCGATGCGGTGAACCTGGCGGCACGGCTGGAGGGCGCCAACAAAGCCTTTGGCACCGGCATCCTGCTGTCGGCCGCCACGGCAGCGCAGCTGCCGCCCACGATGGCGTTGCGCGCGCTGGACGATGTGATCGTCAAGGGCAAGACCGAGCCCGTGCGCGTGTTCACGCCCTGCGACGACGCCACGGTGCGCGATGCCAGCAGCGCAGCGCTGGCCGCCTTCCATGCGCGCGACTGGACCGGCGCCGAGGCGCAATTGGCGCAGGTGCTGGAGCGGCTGCCCGGCGACCCGGCCGCCACCCGCCTGCTGGAGCGCGTGGCCGAGGCGCGAGCGTTGCCCACCGAGGCCCCCTGGCAACCCGCCGTGGCGCTGGACAAGCTGTAAACATCCTTTGACATGTGTTTACCGGGGATATGGATGCCGGTGCCATGATGGGGACTTCGCAACTTCATCAGGAAGGACCCTCTCCATGCAAGTACAAGTCAACACCGACGACCACATCCACGGCGGCGATTCGCTGGCGCGCTGGATCACAGACGAGTGCAAGAGCCGGCTGTCCCGCTTTCAGGATCATGTGACGCGGCTGGAGGTGTTCCTCACCGATCTGGATGCGGGCAAGTCCGGTGCCAATGACAAGCGCTGCCGCATCGAAGCGCGCGTCACGGGCCGCCAGCCCATCACCGTGACTGATGAGGCCGACAAGATGGCCAACGCCTTCATCGGCGCGGCCGACAAACTGGCCCGCGCCCTCGACACTGACCTGGGCCGTGTGAAGGGCCGCAATGGCCGTGACACCATCCGTGTGGCCGCCGACGAACGGGATTGAAGTGAATTCGAGGTGAAATAGGCTTCTAGCGCATGATTTTCATGTGCTGGTAGCTATCAATTCAGGAGTAATGAAAAAGGCGCTGCAGCCCGAAGGTTGCAGCGCCTTTTTGTTGGGGTCGCCTACAGGTCGAGCACCAGCAGCTTGCTGCGCGCGCGGGAGCAGCAGGGCATGAACTGCTCGTTGGCCGCCTTTTCTTCGTCGGTCAGGTACATGTCGCGGTGGTCCACCTCGCCCTCCAGCACGCGCGTGAGGCAGGTGCCACACACGCCTTGTTCGCACGATGTCAGGATGTCGATGCCCTCCTTGCGCAGCGCTTCCACCACCGACACATCGGGCGCAATCGGGTAGACCTTGCCCGTGCTGGCAATGCGCACCTCAAACCCCTGGTCGCCCGAGGTGTCCTGCGCCGGGGCGCCAAAGTATTCCAGGTGGATGTGGTCCTGCGCCCAGCCCAGGGCCTTGGCGGTGGTCACCACATGGTCGATGAAGCCTGCCGGGCCACACACGTACAGACGCTTGTCGGGGCCGGGGGTCGCCAGCACGGCGGCGGTGTCTAGCTTCTGCTCGAGGGCGCCTGCATCGAAGTGAAAGTGGGCGTGGGGCGCAATGGCCGATGCGGCAATTTCAGCAGCAAACGCCGTGCGTTCGGCAGAGCGGGTGCAGTAGTGCAGCGCAAAGTCAGCGCCCGTGCGCGCCAGCCGGTCGGCCATGCACAGCAATGGCGTCACACCAATGCCGCCCGCCAGCAGCAGCGTGCGCTGTGCAGGGTGCAGCGCAAAGTGGTTGCGCGGCGTGCTGATGGTGATCACGTCGCCCTCGTGCACGCTGTCGTGCATGGCGACCGAGCCGCCGCGCGATGCCGGGTCACGCAACACGGCGATGCGGTAGCGGTGCGACTCGTGCGAGGCATTGCACAGCGAGTACTGCCGCGTCAGCCCGCCCGGCAGGTGCACATCGATGTGCGAGCCCGCGCTGAACGGCGGCAGTGCGGCGCCGTCCAGCCGCGCCAGCTCATAGCTGGCGATGCCCTCGGCTTCGGCCTGCTTCTTGACGACGCGGACCTGCAGGGTCTCCTGCGCGGTCATGCGGCCACCGCCTGTGCTGCGGCAGGTGCGCGTTCTGCCGCCAGCAGGCGGTCCAGAATCTTGCGCGACTGCACGCCACCCGCATCGATGTTGAGCATGAGCAGCTTGCGATCGGGGTAACGCAGCAGGTTCTCCTGCTGCAGCTCCAGCATCTGCTGGTCCTCCGCAAAGATTTTGCCCTGGCCGTCGCGGATCTGGGTGGTGAGCGACGGGTCTTGCGGTTTGAAGTTGCGCGCCATGCCCCAGAAGTAGTGGATCGAGGTTTCGGTCTCGGGCGTGATGAAGTCCACCACGATGCTCGATGCCTTCTTGTCGGCCGGGGCGTTGTAGCCGCCGTTGCCGGCCAGGGCCACGCCCACCTCGATCAGCACATGGCTGGGGGGCGTGAAGTGGCAGATCTGCCAGCGGTCCACCAGCTGGTCGTCGGGCAGGCCGTTCATGCGCAGCGCCATCTTCCAGAATGGGGGGGCTTCAATGCCTTCCATGAAGCGGCTGGTGATCACCTCGTCGCCCTCCACGCGGGTCTTGCAGGGCACCTCGTCGATTTCCTTCTGGCCGATGCTGGTGGAGTGCACATAGGTCTCGTGCGTCAGGTCCATCAGGTTGTCGATCATCAGGCGGTAGTCGCAGGCGATGTGGTACAGCCCGCCGCCGTAAGCCCATTCAGGGTTGTTGGCCCAGGGCAGGTGATGGATGGTGGCGGGGTCGGCCTTGTCGGCGTCGCCGGGCCACACCCAGATGAAGCCATAGCGCTCCACCACCGGAAAGCTGCGCGCCTTGGGGAACCCCTGCACGCGCTGGCCGGGCATGGACACCGACTTGCCCGTGCATTCCACCCGCAGGCCGTGGTAGCCGCACTGCAGGTGGCCTTCGCACACCGTGCCCAGCGACAGCGGGGCGCCCCGGTGGGGGCAGAAGTCGTCCAGCGCGGCGACCTGGTCGGGCGCGGGTCGGTAGAACACGATCTTCTCGCCGCAGATGGTGCGGCCCAGGGGCTTGTCCGCGATCTCGTCGGGCGTGCAGGCTACGTACCAGGCGTTCTTGGGATACATGGTTGTCTCTCTCCGTGGGTGGATGGTGTCGTTGCAGGCTTGGTATACAGCCCGCTCGCAGATCGCAGGCTAGGTGGGGCGATTGTGCGAAAAAGGCGAGTTTATGTATACATAGTAAAGGCGTAAAGCAGCTATTGCACTCTGGCATATCTTCTAACTTGTTGTTTTGTAATGTGTTGGGGTGTTTTTGAGTGGATGTTGTTTTGGTTTGTGTATACATTGCGCTGACTGATTCTCTCCCCTCGCTGGTCGTATCGCTCCCTATCGCCATGAACCCTCCCGAACCCCTGACCATTGCTTTACCGGCCGAGGCCGCCGAGGCCGGTACCTCGCAGGCCGTCAAGGCGCAATTGCGCCTGCGCGAGATGATCCTGGCGGGCGAGCTGCCCGGCGGCGCCCGCATTGCCGAGCTGACCCTCGTCGAGAAGCTGGGGGTGTCGCGCACACCCATTCGCGCCGCGCTGATGCGGCTGGAGCAGGAGGGCCTGCTGCACCGACTGCCCGGTGGCGGCTACGCCGTGCGCACGTTCTCTGAAACCGATGTGGCCGACGCCATTGAACTGCGCGGCACCATGGAAGGGTTGGCCGCGCGCCTGGCGGCCGAGCGGGGCGTGGCCCCCGCCCTGCTGGCCGAGGCCCATGCCTGCCTGGACGCCATCGACAGTGCCCTGGCCCCGCCCACGCTGGATGACGAAGGTTTTTCGCGCTATGTGGAGCTGAATGCACGGTTTCACCTGCTGCTCAGCCGCATGGTGGGCAGTGATGTGGTGGCGCGGGAGCTGGACCGCGTCAAGGGCCTGCCGTTTGCGTCGCCCTCTGCGTTTGTGGTGGTGCAGACGCATTCGGCCCAGGCGCGCGACATGCTGGTGGTGGCGCAAGACCAGCACCGCCAGGCGCTCGATGCCATCGAGCGGCGCGAGGGTGCACGGGCCGAGGCCATCCTGCGCGAGCACTCGCGCATCACCCGGCGCAACCTGCTGGCGGCGGTGCAGGCGTCGCAGGTGCAGGGCTTGCCCGGTGTACAGCTGATCCGCGAGCGGGCATAACGGCCGGTGCAGGCGTCCGGGACTCCTTGAGTTATTGCATTTGGCGATACCTGAATGCTTGAATTTGCGCTTGTGAAATAACCCAGCCCACGCCAAACTCCCGCCAGCATTTTCTGTATACAACGACTTTCCACAGGAGACAACGATGCAAAAACGCCACCTTCTTCGTGCCTCGGCTGCCGCCGCCATCGCGCTGTCCACCGGCCTGACCGTGTTGCCCGCCGTGGCGCAGGACAACGTGTTCAAGATCGGCCTGGTTCTGCCCATGACCGGCCAGCAAGCCACCACCGGCCGGCAGATCGAAGCCGCGGCGCGCCTGTACATGGCCCAGAACGGCGACATGGTGGGTGGCAAGAAGGTGCAGCTCATCATCAAGGACGACACCAGTCTTCCTGATGTGACCCGCCGCCTGGCCCAGGAGCTGGTCGTCAACGAAAAGGTCAACGTGCTCGCCGGCATGGGCATCACGCCCTCGGCCATGGCCACCGCCCCGCTGGCCACGCAGTCCAAGACCCCCCTGGTGGTGATGGCTGCCGCCACGTCCAGCATCACCGAGGCCTCGCCCTATGTGGTGCGTACCAGCTTCACGCTGCCGCAAGTGTCGGTGGCCCTGGCCGACTGGGCACCCAAGAACGGCATCAAGAAGGTCGTGACCCTGGTGAGCGACTACGGCCCCGGCATCGACGCCGAAAAGTTCTTCAACCAGCGCCTCACGTTCAACGGCGGCCAGGTGACCGAAGCCCTGCGCGTGCCGCTGCGCAACCCCGACTTCGCTCCCTTCCTGCAGAAGGTGCGCGACGCCAAGCCCGACGCGCTGTTTGTCTTTGTGCCCTCGGGCGCGGGCGCTGCGGTGATGAAGCAGTTCCTGGAGCGCGGCATGGACAAGGCCGGCATCAAGCTCATCGGCACCGGCGACGTGACGGACGACGATCAACTCAACGACATGGGCGACGGCGCGCTGGGCGTGGTCACCTCGCACCACTACTCGGCTGCGCACCCCTCGCCCATGAACAAGAAGTTCGTGGAAGCCTTCGAGAAGGCCAACAAGGGCCTGCGTCCCAACTTCATGGCCGTGGGTGGCTATGACGGCATGCGCGTGATCTATGAAGCGCTCAAGACCACCAAGGGTGCCGGCGGCGGTGACGCCCTGCTGGCCGCCATGAAGGGCCAGATCTTCGAAAGCCCGCGCGGCAAGGTGTTCATCGATGCGCAGACCCGCGACATCGTGCAGGACGTGTACCTGCGCAAGGTGGAGCGCGTGAACGGCCAGCTGTACAACGTGGAATTTGACGTGATCAAGGACGTCAAGGACCCCGGCAAGACGAAATAAGAAGCCCCCCTGAGCCGCTGCGCGGCTTCCCCCCAGGGGGACGCCGCCAGTGCGGCGGGGCGGCCCTTGCACGGCGGCACTGGCCTGAGCCGCGCCAGTTTTTGAGGCCGGGGCTTTATCTTGATCCGTTCGGGCTGAGCTTGTTGACGCCGGGGCGCGCACGTTGAGCGATCAGCCTTGGTGATTCGTCGCACTTCCACAGCCCTGAGCACTGTGGGCCTTTTTTGTCTTCAATGAAGTGATTTCATGCTGACCATTCTTTTCGACGGCGTTGCCTACGGCATGCTGCTGTTCATCCTGGCAGTGGGCCTGGCCGTGACCATGGGGCTGATGAACTTCATCAACCTCGCGCACGGGGCCTTTGCCATGGCGGGGGGCTACATCACCGTGCTGCTCATGCAGCGGCTGGATGTGCCCTTCCTCGTCTGCCTGCCCATCGCCTTTGTCGGTACGGCCTTGCTGGGCGGCGTGCTGGAGCGCACGCTGTACCGCCCGCTGTACCACAAGGCCCACCTGGACCAGGTGCTGTTCTCCATTGGCCTGGTGTTCATGGCCGTGGCCAGCGTGGACTACTTTGTGGGCTCCACGCAGCAGATCATGCAGCTGCCTGAATGGCTCAAGGGCCGTACCGAGATCGGCAGCGGTGCCCTCATGCTGGGCATGGGGCACTACCGCCTGTTCATCATCGCGGTGTGCGCTGCGCTCACCGTGGGCCTTCAGTATGTGCTCACCAAAACCCGCTTCGGCAGCCGCCTGCGCGCCAGTGTGGACGACCAGCGCGTGGCCGCTGGCATGGGCATCAACGTGAACATCGTGTTTTTGTCCACCTTCGCTTTTGGCTCTGGCCTGGCGGGCCTGGGCGGTGCGCTGGGCGCGGAGGTGCTGGGTCTCGACCCGAGCTTCCCGCTCAAGTTCATGATCTACTTTTTGATCGTGGTGGCGGTGGGCGGCACCTCGTCCATCACCGGCCCGCTGCTGGCCGCACTGCTGCTCGGCATTGCCGACGTGGCAGGCAAGTACTACATCCCCAAGCTGGGCGCCTTCATTGTGTACAGCCTAATGATCCTGATCCTCATCTGGCGCCCCCAGGGCCTCTTTGTGCGCAAGGGGGGCAAGTGATGTCGAACCTGCAAAACACCTTGCTGCAGGCCCGGCGCTTTCGCTGGTGGGAGCCCGTGCTGTGGCTGCTGGCCTTTGCCGCTCCGCTGGCGCTGCCGAGCCATGCGCTCATCATCAACGAGATCGCCATCGTGGCGCTGTTCGCGATTTCGCTGGACCTCATCCTGGGCTACACCGGCATCGTCTCGCTGGGCCATGCGGCATTCTTCGGGCTGGGCGGCTACGCGGCCGCGCTGTTTGCCAAGCATGTGATGCCCGACCCGCTGGTGGGCCTGGCCGTGGGCATTGGCGCGGCCACCGTGCTGGGCGCCGTGGCGTCGCTCACCATCATGCGCGGCACCGATCTCACCCGCCTCATGGTCACGCTGGGCGTGGGACTGGTGATGCTGGAGTTGGCCAACAAGCTCGACTGGCTGACCGGTGGCGCCGACGGCCTGCAGGGCGTGATGATGGGGCCGGTGCTTGGCCAGTTCGAGTTTGACCTGTATGGCCGCACGGCCGCGTGGTATTCGCTCACCGTGCTGCTGGTGTTCTTCCTCATCGCGCGCCGCATCGTGCAGTCGCCTTTTGGTGCCACGCTCAAGGCCATCCGCGACAACCGGCTGCGCGCCATGGCCATCGGTATCCCGGTGACGGCCAAGCTGGCGCAGGTGTACACGCTGGCCGCTGCGCTGGCCGGTGCCGCGGGCGCACTGCTCACGCAGACCACAGGCTTTGCCTCGCTAGACCTGTTCGAGTTCCACCGCTCGGCCGACGTGATGCTGATCCTGGTGATCGGCGGCGTGGGCTGGCTGTACGGCGGCATCCTCGGCGCCATTGGCTTCAAGCTGCTGCAGGACGTGATCTCGTCCATCACACCGCAGTACTGGACCTTCTGGGTGGGCTTGTTCCTGGTGGTGCTGGTACTGGTCGGGCGCGACCGTTTGTTCCGCCCCTGGACCTGGTTTGGCGCCGGTCGCAAGGCCGGGGCTGCCTCCAAAGCGGGAAGCCATTGATATGAACACGACAACCTCCACCACCGTGCTGTCGGCCAAGGGCTTGGTCAAGCGTTTTGGCGGCATCACGGCCACCAACAACGTCACGCTGAACCTGAAAAAGGGCGCGCGCCATGCGCTCATTGGCCCCAATGGCGCGGGCAAGACCACGCTTATCAACTTGCTGACCGGCGTGCTGGAGCCCACCGAAGGCTCCATCACGCTCGAAGGCCAGGACATCACACGCCTGGCACCGCACCAACGGGTGCAGCGCGGCATGGTGCGCACCTTCCAGATCAACCAGCTGTTTGACACGCTCACGCCGCTCGAAACCCTGGCGCTCACGGTATCACAACACCAGGGCCTGGGCGGCAAGTGGTGGCAACCGCTGGGTGCGCGCAAGGCGGTCACCGAGCGCTGCGAGCAACTGCTGGAGCAGTTCCACCTGACTTCCGTTATGGCCGAGGAAACGCGCGTGCTGGCCTACGGCAAGCGCCGCCTGCTGGAGATTGCGATTGCGCTGGCCTGCGAGCCGCGCGTGTTGCTGCTCGACGAACCCGTGGCCGGTGTGCCCGCCGGCGAGCGCGAGGAACTGCTGCAGACCGTGGCGGCACTGCCCGCCGATGTCTCAGTGCTGTTGATCGAACACGATATGGACCTGGTTTTCAGCTTTGCCAACCGCATGACGGTGCTGGTCAACGGCACGGTGCTCACCGAGGGCGACCCGGACACGATTGCCAATGACCCGCAGGTGAAGGCGGTGTACCTCGGTCATGGGGAGGATGCGCATGTCTAAGACAGAACTCCTGCGCATCGAGGGCCTGAGCGCAGGCTACGGCGAGGCCGTGGTGCTGCAAGGCATTTCGCTGGCCCTGCCCGAAGGCGACACGCTGGCCCTGCTGGGGCGCAACGGCACGGGCAAGACCACGCTCATCAACACGTTGGCCGGGGCCACGCGCCAGCATGCGGGCACGGTGAGCCTGGGCGGTGTGGCGCTGCACAAGCTGCCCCCGCACGAACGCGCGGCGGCCGGCATCGGCTGGGTGCCGCAAGAGCGCAACATCTTCAAGTCGCTCACGGTGCACGAGAACCTCACGGCCGTGGCGCGCCCGGGCCGCAAAGGATCGACCGCACGGCCGTGGACGCCCGAGCGCGTGTACGAAATGTTCCCGCGCCTGGCCGAGCGCAAGACCAACCTGGGCACACAGCTGTCCGGCGGCGAGCAGCAGATGCTAGCCGTGGGCCGCGCGCTGGTGCTCAACCCGCGCCTGCTGCTGCTCGACGAGCCGCTCGAAGGCCTGGCGCCCATCATCGTGGAAGAGCTGCTGCGCGCCATCCGCCGCATCACGCGCGAAGAGGGCCTGTCGGCCATCATCGTGGAGCAGCATCCGCAGGCCATCCTGGCCATCTCGGACCACGCCGCCGTGCTGGACCGGGGCACTGTGGTGCACACCGGCAGCGCTGCCGAGCTGAGCGCCCAACCCGAGCTGCTGGACCGCCTGCTGGGCGTGGCACGGTAGCGCGCGCCATGCAAGCCGTGCACCGCAGAACCCTTCTGGCCTGGCTGGCAGCGTCGTTCGGCGGTGAGGCCAGCGCGCAGGCCGCTTTCCCCTCACGCCCGCTGCGCATCGTCGTGCCCAATGCGGCGGGCGGTGCGGCCGACATCACGGCGCGCACCGTGGGCCAGAAGATCGCCGGCCCGCTGGGGCAAAGCGTGGTCATCGAAAACAAACCCAGCGCTGGCGGCGTCGTAGCGGGAGACCTGGTGGCGCGGGCTGAGCCCGACGGCCACACGCTGCTGCTGGTGAGCAGTGGCACGGCGGTCAGCGCCGCGCTGTTCCAGTCGCTGCCGTTCGACACACTCAAGGACTTTGCGCCTGTCTCGCTGCTGGCCACGTTTGATCTGGCCGTGGTGGTGAAAGAAGGCGGGCGTTTTGCCACCCTGGCCGAGCTTCTGGCTTATGCGCGTGCCCACCCGGGCAAGCTCAATATCGGCACGCCACAGATCGGCACCACACAGAACCTGGCGGCCGAGCTGTTCAAGGTGACGGCGGGCATCGACGCGCAGGTGGTGCCTTTCAACGGCACGCCGCCGGTCATCACGGCGCTGCGGGGTGGCGAGATCGACGTGATGATCGACATCCTGGGTGGTCTCATGCCACAGATCGGCGCCAGGGCCCTACGGCCGCTGGCTGTGATGGGCCCGCAGCGGGCGCCGCAGTTGCCCGACGTGCCCACGGTGCGCGAAAGCGGCGGGCCACTCGCGGGCTTCAACGTCACGTCGTGGAACGGCTTAGCCGTGCCCGCCAAGACGCCCCCGGCGGTGGTGGAGCGCCTCTCGCGCGAGGTGCAGGCCGCGTTGGCTCAGCCCGATGTGAAAAAGCGCCTGCTGGAGCTGAATCTGAATGCCCAGGGCAGCACCCCCACGCAACTGGGCGAGCACCTGGCGGCCGACGTGCGGCGCTGGAGCGACGTGATCGCCCGGGCCAAGATCGCGCGGCAGTGACGGTTGCTGCGCTTCGGCTTTTGTGACCGAAAGGCAAATCGCATGAACATCACACACATCGGCCTAGTGGGCTATGGCGAGGTGGGCAAGATCTTCAGTGCGGGCTTGCGTGTCCAGCCCTGCGTGGCCTCGGTCGCTGCCTGGGACCTGAAGCTGGCCGACCCCGCGCTCCGCGACGCCCTGCAGCAGCACGCCGCGCAAGCGGGCGTGGTGGCCGTGGATGGGATTCAGGCACTGTGCGCGCGTTGTGACTGCATCATCTCGGCCGTCACCGCATCGAACACGCTGGCCGTGGCGCAGGAGGCCGCGCAGCACATCCGCCCCGGCACCGTGTTCCTGGACCTCAACTCGGCATCGCCCGGCACCAAGCAGCAGGCCGCTGCGCTCATCCAGGCGCGGGGTGCGCACTATGTCGAGGCGGGCGTGATGACCTCGGTGCCCCCCTACGGCATCCGCGTGCCCATGCTGCTGGGCGGCGCGCAGGCCGCCGCACTGGCCACCGTGCTGACCAGCTGGGGCATGGATGCCAAACTCGTGAGCGAGCAACTGGGCGTGGCCAGTGCCATCAAGATGTGCCGCAGCATCATGATCAAGGGCCTTGAAGCCCTGGTGATTGAGAGCTACGCCACCGCCCGCCACTACGGCGTTGAAGACCATGTACTGCCCACCTTGGCCGAGACCTTTCCCTCCATCGACTGGCACGAACAGGGTCGCTACTTCTTCAGCCGCGTCGTGCAGCACGGCCAGCGCCGCGCCGAAGAGATGCGCGAATCGGCCCACACGGTGCACGAGGCCGGCATGGAGCCGCTGATGGCCTCGGCCATCGCCGCCAAGCAGCAGTGGGTGGCCGACCTGGCCCGCGAAGGCGTCTTTCACGGCCTGCCCAAGGACGCGCGCTGGCAGGACTATGCGGACCGGGTGCTGGGCAGTGGTCATCCATGTCCGGCGGGAACTGACAACGCGCTTCTGCGGTCGCTGCTACCACTGCAGCCTATTGAAACTGGCGCGGCTCAAAAAGCGAGGGACGCCGAGCAAGGGCCGCCCCGCAGCGAGGGCGTCGTTCCCCCTCGGGGGGAAGGCGCGCAGCGCCTCAGGGGGGGCTTCTATACAACGCCTGCAGCGTCGTCCGAATCAGCTCTGCCATCGCCTGCTGTGTGAGTGTGGCCGGGCGTTGCGAGCTGACAGCCATGAACAGCTTGCTGCGCAGGCGGGTGCTGCCGCCTTCCTCCTCTCCGTCCCCATCGCTGCCCGCGCCGTGGATGGGCCGGGTACTGAACACTTCCGATTTGCCCGACGTGGTGACCGCATTCATGGGCAGCACCGCGCAGCCCGCGCCATCGGCCACCAGGTCCAGGATGGCGGCCACGCCGTCGATCTCCAGGCTGATCTGCGGGCGCTTGCCGCGTGCGGCCAGTTCGGATTCCACCAGCATGCGGATGGAGTTGGGGCGCGTGGGGATGACCAGCGGAAAACGCGGCAGCTCGTCCAGCGGCAGGGGCGTGCGGGCCAAGGCGTCGGCCTCCGCCTCGCTCTGGCCGGGGGCGCGGCGCTGCACCAGAAACAGATCTTCCTCCAGCAGCGCAGTGGTCTCGATGCCTGGTGCGGGCGTGGTGTTGTAGAGCAGTGCGATGTCGAGCAGCCCGGTGGTCAGCGATTCGCGCATGGCCACCGACAGGCCCTCGCTGATGGCCAGCGCCGCGTCCGGCATCTTCACGCGGAAGGCGCGGGTCAGCGGCACGGTCAGCACCTTGGCAATGCTGGGCGGCAGGCCGATGGCCACGCGTCCGGCCAGTGCGCCGCGCACGCGGCCCAGTTCCTCGCGCGCGCGCTCGACCTGGTGCAGGATGCCGCGCCCGTGCTCCAGCAGCAGCTTGCCCGCCTCGGTGGGCGTGGCGCCCCGGCCGTTGCGCACCAGCAGGTTCTGGCGCAGCTCCACCTCCAGCAGGCGCACCTGGCGGCTCAGAGCGGGCTGGGCGATGTCCAGCACCACCGAGGCGCGGGTAAAGCTGCCCAGTTCGGCCACGCGCACAAAGTATTCGATCTGCTTGAGGTCCATGGGCAAGGCTCTCTGCTATTTGCAATAGCTGTGGGTCAACGATCACGGAATGATATATCTGGTAGTGCCGGTGCCGCCTTCATGTTTGGGCTGCGGCTGCCCACAATCGGCGGCATGTATACAACTGCACGCACCGCCTGGGCCACCCGCAGCCCGGCAGGAGACAACGCATGACGCCAGCTGTGATCCGAGGCATTTCTTCCATGGCCACGCGCCAGGTGCTGGCCGACCTGGTGGCTGGTTTTGCGGAGCAGTCGGGCACGCAGGCTGCCATCGAATCGGTGGGCGGTGTGGACGCTGCCAAGCGTGTGGCGGCCGGTGAGGCGTTCGACGTGGTGATCCTCGCCTCCGACGCCATCGACAAGCTTTTGGCCGCAGGCCACCTGGTGCCCGGCAGCAAGGTGGACTGGGTGCACTCCGGCGTGGCCGTGGCCGTGCCTGCCGGCGCGCCGCTGCCCGACCTGTCCAGCGAAGACGCCGTGCGCGCTGCCGTGCTGGCTGCGCCGAGCATCAGCCTGTCCACCGGCCCCAGCGGCGTGGCGCTGGCCAAGCTGTTCGAGCGCTGGGGCATTGCCGATCAGATCGCCCCGCGCATGGTGCAGGCGCCCCCCGGCGTGCCCGTTGGCTCGCTGGTGGCCAAGGGCGAGGTGGCGCTGGGCTTCCAGCAACTGAGCGAGCTGCTGCACGTGCAGGGCATCCAGATCGTGGGCCCGTTGCCACCGGCCATCCAGATCACCACCACGTTTTCCGCAGGCGTTGGCGTGCATTCGCAACAGGCGGATGCAGCACGTGCGTTGCTGGCTTACCTGGCTTCTCCCGCTGCGGCGGACGCCAAGCAAAAGCAGGGCATGACCCCCGCCTGACCGATCACAAGAACACCTTCCAGGAGCACCCAAAAATGAGCCTCATCATCGACTGCCACGGCCACTACACCACGGCGCCCAAGGCGCTGGAGAACTGGCGCAATGCGCAGATCGCCGGCATCAAAGACCCCGCAGCCATGCCCAAAGTGGCAGACCTGCACATCAGCGACGACGAGCTGCGCGAGTCCATCGAGACCAACCAGCTCAAGCTGATGAAAGAGCGCGGCAGCGACATCACGCTGTTCAGCCCGCGCGCCAGCTTCATGGCCCACCACATTGGTGACTTCAATGTGTCCAGCACCTGGGCCGCCATCTGCAACGAACTGTGCTACCGCGTCTCCACGCTGTTCCCCGACCACTTTGTGCCCGTGGCCATGCTGCCGCAAAGCCCCGGTGTCGATCCTGCGACCTGCATTCCCGAGCTGGAAAAGTGCGTGCACGAATACGGCGCCGTGGGCATCAACCTGAACCCTGACCCTTCCGGCGGCCACTGGACCAGCCCCCCGCTGACCGACAAGCACTGGTACCCCATCTACGAAAAGATGGTGGAGTACGACCTGCCCGCCATGATCCACGTGAGCACCAGCTGCAACGCCTGCTTTCACACCACCGGCGCGCACTACCTGAACGCCGACACCACGGCCTTCATGCAGCTCATCCAGGGCGATTTGTTCAAGGACTTCCCCACGCTCAAGTTCCTGATCCCGCACGGCGGCGGTGCGGTGCCCTATCACTGGGGCCGCTTCCGTGGGCTGGCGCAGGAGATGAAGAAGCCGCTGCTCGACGAGCACCTGATGAACAACGTGTACTTCGACACCTGCGTGTACCACCAGCCCGGCATCGACCTGCTCAACACCGTGATCCCGGTGAAGAACGTGCTGTTTGCCAGCGAAATGATCGGCGCGGTGCGGGGCATTGACCCCACCACCGGCAACTACTACGACGACACCAAGCGCTACATCGAGGCCTCCACCATCCTGAGTGCCGACGACAAGCACCAGATCTACGAAGCCAACACGCGCCGCGTGTTCTCCCGACTCGATTCACGCCTGAAGGCAAAGGGGCTCTGACATGTTTGAACTTGGCGTTGTCTATCGCAACATCACCCGCGCTGACCGCGCAGCCGCTGACGGCCTGGCTGCCCTCGGCTCGGCCACCGTGCACGAGGCCATGGGTCGCGTGGGGCTGCTCAAGCCCTATATGCGCCCCATCTACAGTGGCCAGCAGGTCAGCGGCACGGCCGTCACCGTGCTGCTGCAGCCTGGCGACAACTGGATGATGCATGTGGCGGCCGAGCAGATCCAGCCCGGCGACATCGTGGTGGCGGCTGTCACCTCGGAGTGCACCGACGGCTACTTTGGCGACCTGCTGGCCACCAGTTTCCAGGCGCGTGGCGCGCGCGCCCTCATCATCGACGCCGGCGTGCGCGACGTGAAGACGCTGCAGGAGATGAACTTCCCCGTGTGGAGCAAGGCCATCAGCAGCAAGGGCACCATCAAGGCCACGCTGGGCTCGGTCAACATCCCCGTGGTGTGCGCCGGTGCACTGGTCACGCCGGGCGACGTGATCGTGGCCGACGACGACGGTGTGGTGTGTGTGCCCGCCGCCCGCGCGGCCGAGACCCTGGCCGCCGCGCAAAAGCGCGAGAGCTTTGAGGGCGAGAAGCGCGCCAAGCTCGCCAGCGGCGTGCTGGGCCTGGACATGTACAACATGCGCCCCGGCCTGGAGAAGGCGGGCCTCAAGTACATCGATTGAGCAGTTTTTCAGTCTTTTGGGCTGCAGGCGCTATTCGATCATGCGCTTGCAGCTATGTAATTAATAGCAAACAGCTTCTTCTTTCCATGCGTTGTTCCGTGTCTCCCGTTTCTCTCTCCCGCCGTGTGGGCCTGGCCGTGGGCCTGGCCACAGCCCTGGGCTGTGTGCCCCAGTTCGCCTCGGCGCAGGCGTTTCCGTCCAAGCCCGTGCGCATCATCACGCCCTTCCCCGTGGGCGGTGGCCCGGACGGCGTGGCCCGCCTGGTGGCCGACAAGTTGTCCAAGAGCTGGGGCCAGCCTGTGGTCGTCGAGAACCGCCCCGGTGGCAATGGCTTCATCGCCATCGACGCGTTCAAGCGCGGCGCCAAGGACGGGCATGACCTGATCGTGCTCGACAACGTGCACCTGGCCGCCTACCCCAGCCTGTTCAAGAAGCTGCCCTACGACACGGCCAAGGACTTCGACACGCTGCTGCCGCTATTCAAGACCTATTTCTTCTTTACGGTGGCCGCCAACAGCAAGTACAAGGCCGTGAGCGACATCGTGGCCGATGCCAAGGCCAACCCTGGCAAGCTCAACTACGGTTCCTGGTCCATCGGCAACCCGGTGCACCTGGGCTCCGAGCTGTTTGAAAGCGCCACCGGCACGCAGATGGAGCACGTGCTCTACAAAGAGACCACGCAGCTTTACACCTCGGTCTCCACCGGCGAGCTGTCGTTTGCGCTGGGCAGCGCCGCCACGGCCGGGCCGCTGCAACGTGCGGGCAAGCTGCGCTTTCTGGCCGTCACCGCGCCGCAGCGCCTGGCCAGCTTTCCGGATGTGCCCACCGTGGGCGAATCGGGTGGCCCCAAGGGCTTTGAGGTGACGGGCTGGAACGCCATCGCCGTGCCGCCCGGCCTGCCCGCTGCCGTGACCGACAAGATCCGCAAGGACATCGAGCAGGCCCTGTCCGGCGCCGATGTGCAGGAGAAGTTCAAGAGCTTTGGCTACGAGCCCTTCCCCACCACGCGCGCCCAGTTCGCCCAGTTCGTCAAGGACGAGAGCCAGCGTTTTGGCGACGTGATCAAGAAGGCCAACGTGTCCCTCGACTGACCTGCCCCACCCAGCAACCAAGGACCCACGCCCATGAGCGAATTCACCAAGACCCCCGGCTGGCTGGACTGGTACGCCGGCCCCAGCAAACCCCGCTTCCAGGTGCCCGCAGGCGCTGTGGACGCGCACTGCCATGTGTTCGGCCCCGGTGCCCAGTTCCCCTACGCGCCTGAGCGCAAGTACACGCCCTGCGACGCCAGCAAACACCAGCTGTACGCGCTGCGCGACCACCTGGGCTTTGCGCGTAACGTGGTGGTGCAGGCCACCTGCCACGGTGCGGACAACCGCGCGATGGTGGATGCACTGGTGCACTCGGGCGGCAAGGCGCGTGGCGTGGCCACCGTCAAGCGCTCGGTCACTGACGAAGAACTGCAGGCCATGCACGACGCCGGTGTGCGAGGCGTGCGCTTCAACTTCGTCAAGCGCCTGGTGGACTTCACGCCCAAGGACGAGCTGATGGAGATTGCCGCGCGCATCCACCAGCTGGGTTGGCATGTGGTGATTTACTTCGAGGCGGTGGACCTGCCCGAGCTGTGGGACTTCTTCACCGCCCTGCCCACCACAGTGGTGGTGGACCACATGGGCCGCCCCGATGTGAACAAACCGGTGGATGGGCCGGAGTTCGAACTGTTCCTGAAGTTCATGCGCCAGCACCCCAACGTGTGGAGCAAGGTGAGCTGCCCCGAGCGCCTCTCTGTGACCGGACCCAAGGCCCTGAATGGCGAGCAGAACGCCTACACCGACGTGATCCCCTTCGCCCGCCGCGTGGTGGAAGAGTTCCCCGACCGTGTGCTCTGGGGCACCGACTGGCCCCACCCCAACCTCAAGGACCACATGCCCGATGATGGCCTGCTGGTGGACTTCATCCCGCACATCGCAACGACACCGGAGTTGCAAAAGAAGCTGCTGGTGGACAACCCCATGCGCCTGTACTGGCCCGAAGAAGTCACCGTGGAGGACTGACACCATGTCGCTCGATAAACCCTACCTCGACGTGCCCGGCACGACCATCTTTGATGCGGAGCAAAGCCGCAAAGGCTACTGGCTCAACCAGTTCTGCATGAGCCTGATGAAGGCCGAGAACCGCGCGCGCTTCAAGGCCAACGAACGTGCCTACCTGGACGAATGGGCGATGACCGAAGAGCAAAAGCAGGCCGTGCTCGCACGCGACCTGAACTGGTGCATTCGCCTGGGCGGCAACATCTACTTCCTGGCCAAGATCGGTTCTACCGACGGCAAGAGCTTTCAGCAGATGGCGGGCAGCATGACCGGCATGACCGAAGAGGAATACCGCAACATGATGATCAACGGCGGCCGCAGCGCCGAAGGCAACCGCTACGTGGGCGAAGACGGCGACGCGCAGGCCCACCGCCAGCCGCAAGGCAGCGCGGGCAAGAAAGGAATTTGACGATGGCCAAAATCACCGCCTCCGTGTTCACGTCGCATGTGCCAGCCATTGGCGCGGCCATGGACCTGGGCAAGACCCACGAGGACTACTGGAAGCCCGTGTTCGCGGGCTATGACTTTGGCAAGCAGTGGATCAAGGACCACAAGCCCGACGTGATCTTCCTGGTCTACAACGACCACGCCACCGCCTTCAGTCTGGACTTGATCCCCACGTTCGCCATCGGCACCGCTGCCGACTACGAAGTGGCCGACGAAGGCTTTGGCCCACGCCCCGTGCCCAAGGTCATCGGTCACCCCGACCTGGCCGCGCACATTGCGCAGTCGGTCATCCAGCAGGACTTTGACCTCACCATCGTCAACAAGATGGCCGTGGACCACGGCTTGACCGTGCCCCTGTCGCTGATGTTTGGCGAACAAGACCCCGTGAAGGGCGCCTGGCCCTGCCCGGTGATTCCGTTCGCCGTGAACGTGGTGCAGTACCCCGTGCCCAGCGGCCGCCGCTGCTACAACCTGGGCCAGGCGATCCGCAAGGCCGTGGAGAGCTACGACGAAGACATCAACGTGCACATCTGGGGCACGGGTGGCATGAGCCACCAGCTGCAGGGCCCGCGCGCAGGCCTCATCAACAAAGAGTTTGACAACGCCTTCCTCGACAAGCTCATCAACGACCCCGAGGCCGCCGCCAGCATTCCGCACATCGACTACGTGCGTGAAGCGGGCAGCGAGGGCATCGAGCTGGTGATGTGGCTCATCGCGCGTGGCGCGATGGCTGACGTGGCCGGTGGCAAGCCACCGAAGCTGGCGCACCGCTTCTACCATGTGCCCGCGTCCAACACCGCCGTGGGCCATCTGATTCTTGAGAACACGTAAAAGGACACACACCATGACCATCAAAGTCGCACTCGCAGGCGCTGGCGCCTTCGGCATCAAGCACCTGGACGGCATCAAGAACATTGACGGCGTTGAAGTCGTCTCCCTCATCAGCCGCGACCTGGCCAAGACCCAGGAAGTGGCCGACAAGTACGGCATCAAGCACGTCACCACTGACCTGGCCGATAGCCTGGCCATCAAGGAAGTGGACGCCGTGATCCTGTGCACGCCCACGCAGATGCACGCCAGCCAGTCCATTGCCTGCCTGGAAGCGGGCAAGCATGTGCAGGTCGAGATCCCGCTGTGCGATGTGCTGGCCGATGGCGAGAAGGTCATCGCCCTGCAAAAGCAGACCGGCCTGGTGGCCATGTGCGGCCACACCCGCCGCTTCAACCCCAGCCACCAGTACGTGCACAAAAAGATCACGGCGGGCGAGTTCAACATCCAGCAGATGGATGTGCAGACCTACTTCTTCCGCCGCACCAACATGAACGCGCTGGGCCAGGCCCGCAGCTGGACGGACCACCTGCTGTGGCACCACGCTGCGCACACCGTGGACCTGTTCGCCTACCAAGCGGGCAGCCCCATCGTGAAGGCCAACGCCATCCAGGGTCCTATCCACCCCACGCTGGGCATTGCGATGGACATGAGCATCCAGCTCAAGGCCGCCAACGGTGCCATCTGCACGCTGTCGCTCTCGTTCAACAACGACGGTCCGCTCGGCACTTTCTTCCGCTACATCGGCGACTCGGCCACGTACGTTGCGCGCTACGACGACCTGGTGAATGGCAAGGAAGAGAAGATCGACGTGAGCAAGGTCGATGTGAGCATGAACGGCATCGAGCTGCAGGACCGCGAGTTCTTCGCCGCCATCCAGGAAGGCCGCGAGCCCAATGCCAGCGTGGCTCAGGTGCTGCCGTGCTACCAGGTGCTGCACGACCTGGAGCTGCAGCTCAACGCAGGCTGATTGCAAGCCCAATGGGCTGCTGGTGCTTATCCATCAAGCGCCGGCAGCTATGCATTTGATAGTTCGGGGGGCTGGCCTCACCCCTTCAATGCCGCCTTGTGCTCGATGATGCGTGAGACCAGGCCGTAGTCCACCGCCTCTTCGGCCGACAGCCAGCGGTCGCGCTCGATGTCTGCCAGCACCACCTCCAGCGGCTTGCCGGTCTGCCGGGCGATGGTGGCTGCAATCCGCTCACGCGCTTTCACCATCTCGCGCGCCTGGATGGCGATGTCACTGGCCGGTCCGCCGGCGCCACCGCTGGGCTGATGGATGAGAAAGCGCGTGTTGGGCAGGCAGAATCGCCGTTCGCGCGGCGCGGCCAGGTAGAGGTGCGTGGCCGCGCTGCCCACCCAGCCGGTGCCAATCATGTTCACCGGCGCAGTGATGAAGCGCACCAGGTCGTGGATCGTGTCGCCCGACTCCAGGTGCCCGCCGGGCGAGCTCACCAGCATGTCGATGGGCTCGGCACTCTCGGCATCCAGCGCAATCAGCCGCCGCGCCACATCGGCGGCCAGGGTGTCGGTGATGGTGCCAAAGACCAGCAGAGTGCGGGCCTTGAATGCTTTTTCTTCCAGGTAAGACGTGCGCGGTTCGGCGCCTTGGGTAGGGGCTGAAGCGGGTGTGGTTGTATCTGGCGTGTCCATGGGGCAAGTCCTTGCGAGTGATAGGACTGCCTTGACGAACGAGACACGCCGGGCGTGACATTTCTCTGCGCTTGCATATCTAGCCCAGCGCTGCAGTGCGCACCCACTGGCCCGCACTGCGCCCCTCGGACTGTTCAGCCTGCGGCCACGCGTTGCCCCGGCGCAATGGTGGGCGGCGCCGCATTCAGCGTCTCGATCGCAAAGCCCGCCGCCGCCTTGTAGCGGGCCATGAAGCCCTCGCGCTCCTCACGCGGCAGCACGTCGTCGATGTGGTCGAACACCCCGCCGCAGCGCTCGTCCACCAGCCCCAGCAGACCAAACGGGCCGGAGCCCCGGTTGCGCAGCACCAGCGCAGAGATGTCCTTGCACAGCTTGTCGTCATAGGCACGCAGCGCCTGCGGGCCCACACCGTGCGCGATGAGCTGCGCCCCCAGCACGCGCGCATCCACGATGGCCTGGCTGGCACCGTTGGAGCCCACGGGGTACATCACATGCGCCGCGTCGCCCAGCAGCGCCACGCGGCCGTCTACCCAGGTGGGCACGGGGTCGCGGTCGATCATGGGGTACTCAAAAATGTCCTTGGCGCCGCGCAGCATGGCAGGCACGTCCAGCCAGCTGTAGTTCCAGCCCTCGAAGTGGTGGATGAACTCCTCCAGTGCCACGCGCCGGTTCCAGTCGCCCTGCTGCCAGCCGCCCTGGTTGTCGACCGTGATCTCGGCGATCCAGTTGATGGTGGCCAGGCCTGTGGCCGGGTCGGACGGGGTGATGGGGTAGAACACCACACGGTGCCGCAGCGAGCCCACGCCCACAAACGACGCGCCCGTGCGCACCGGCACCCCCGGCGTGGTGCCGCGCCACATGATGGCACCGCCCCACTGGATGGGCGGCTGCGTGGGGTGCATCTGCGCCCGCACGGCCGAGTGCAGGCCGTCGGCGGCAATCAGCAGCGAGCCAGCTACCTCACGCTTCTCTCCGTCGCGTGTCTCGACAATGGCGGTGACGCCGTTTGCATCCTGCCGGTAGCCCACCACCCGCTGCCCCAGCTGCACTGCGTCAGTTCCCAGGCGCTCTCGCACCGCGTTGAACAGCATCATCTGCAGCTGCCCCCGGTGCACCGAATACTGGGGCCAGTGGTAGCCCGCCTCCAGCCCGCGTGGCTCGGCGTACACCTCGTTGCCGTTGCGACCCACCAGCGCCCATTCGCGCGCCTGCAGGCCAATCGTGTCCAGCACCTCGTTGCCAAACCCCAGGTCGTGCAGTTCTCGCACGGCGTTGGGCTGCAGGTTGATGCCCACGCCCAGCGGCTGCAGCTCGGGCACTGTTTCAAAGACGATGCAGGGCACGCCGATCTGGTGCAGGGTCAGGGCAGTGGCCATGCCACCGATGCCGCCGCCAGCTATCAGCACGGGGCGGGGCGAGGAGGGGGGTGAAGTAGGAGTAGGTGCGCCAGACATGCCGAGATTGTCCATGGAACGGCGGGTGGAGCTTGTCGCGGGGGGGAATAGCGGGTGGCTTTTTGCTGCGGGTTGTGCCCGTTCAGCCTGCCTTGTCAGGCGTAGCTACCTATGTTTCCCCCAGGCCAGAGGGTTAGGCTGCATTGCAACTGCTGGGTGACATTGGGGTGGGTGCTATCGGCCAGAACCGGAACTTGCGGCTCCAGGGTACGTGAAGAACGCCCCGGGGCCTTCAACCCATTTGGGTGCGTACTTGGTGCAAAAAATTCATGGCAACGTATTCGCCGTCTGTGTTCACTTTGACCGTCGACGCACGAAGGGTCCGATACGCCGCGATAGTGTTCTCCAGCGCTTCCAACAATGCGGGAGCATTCAGAGTAGCAACCGTGTTTGCCAGCAATGACGCCAACTCTGGCACTAGTTCTACCCGCCGAACACCGATGGGTGCCTTGCCCGCACGTTCAAGCCCAAGCGGACCAAGCACGCACCCGCGCAAAAAAGAGAAGAAGTCCAACGCCTCCTGCAGTTCTCCGCGGGCAATCTTCGAGGCGCCGTAGTGCACCCACACCCAGAATCGATCTTCGATCCACTGGTGGTCGGGCGGGGGAAATGCTCGCTTCCCGTGGGCTAGTGCCTCGGTCAGCCGCACATCGCGCTCCCACAACACGGTGGGTTGGTCGACCCGGTCTTTCAGATCCTCAATGCGAACAAACTTGAGGTCAACATGAAGGGCGGGTGGTCCGTAAAGGCAGATCAGTAAGCGTGGCTCGCCGACGTGCTCGCCTGTGAACGCTGCCACCAGCCGCCCGAGCTTGGAAGCGACTTGCTTGCGGCTCTGCATCACCTCGTCAAAGCTCGCGCCCTCGCACACGACGACCAAATCTAGATCGCTGTAGTCGTCCATCAGGTCTGCAGAATAGGAGCCGGCCGCTGCAACACCGACAACCCGGGAGTCTGCTGCCAAGATAGAGACGGCGCGATCGAGGAAATCGCGGTGGAGTTGGGGCGTGGAACGAGGGTGATGGATCAACATGTTGAGACTTTACAGAAGTCCGCCACACCGATCGATTGGTACGCTACGCGCAAGGTCTGCTTTGGGCCTGAGCCCTTCCTTCGACCCAACGCCGGATCCTTGCATTCGTCCATCAACTGCTGTCCTAGTCTGCTTTGGGTCTGCCTGTGGCACCATGCTCCGATGCGAAAAGACGAACACACCGTGGCGCTCGTAGGCGCCAGCCGCAGTGCCTTGGTGCGCGCCGCCACGCGCCTTCTAGGCCCGGTCGATGCTGAAGACGCGGTGCAGGACGCCTATGTGCGCGCGCTGGAGGCCAATGCCCCTGCGCTCAATGCTGCCCAGGCCTGGCTGCTGACTGTGGTGCGCAATCTGGCCATCGACCGTTTGCGGCGGCGCCAGTGGATGGCGCAATGGCTGGCTGAAGCCGTGCAGAGCGCGCACGCCGATGTCGCTGGCGCGGTCGCACCTTCTGCGGAGGCCGATGCGGCTCTTGCGCAGCAGGCCACGCTGGCGCTGCGGCGACTTGCCGAGTATGTGACGCCTGCGGAGGGCGCTGCGTTGCTGTTGCATGCTGTGTTCGACGCCAGCCATGCCGAGCTGGCGCAGGCCAGCGGTCGGTCTGAAGCAGCCAGCCGCCAGCAACTGCGCCGCGCCTTGCAGCGGCTGCGGCAGGCGCAGGAGGGCGACGAATCCAGCGATGAACCCAAGGGCGCCAACGCCGCAGTGCTGCGCCTGTATCTGCAGTCGCTGCAATCGCGAGACCCACAGACACTGTGGGCGCTGCTGCGCCAGCCGCCCGTCAGCGCGGGGGCGGTGCATGCCGCAGCCCAGGCGATGCAGCTTGTGCCACCGCGTGCCCAGCGCGCAAGCGCCACTGTGGGTGGGGTGGTGCAGGTAGGCGGGCAGTTGGGGCTGGTGCTCACGCTTGATGGTGTGACGCTGTGCGTGGTGCCGCTGGGACCACACGCCGAGCAAGTGCATGACGCCGTGGTGGCCTGACCCGCGCACCTGCAGCTGCAACTGGTAGGAAGAAGGCAAGACGGAAGGACGTTTGCAGCACCATGATCCAGCAGCCCGCGCCCACCTTCTTTGCCACCCCGCAGGCGTTCCGCGATTGGCTGGAGCGCCACGCCGCCAGCGCGACGGAGCTGCTGGTGGGTTTTCACAAGGTGGGCTCGGGCCGCCCCAGCTTGGGCTGGCCGGAGTCGGTGGACGAAGCGCTGTGCTTTGGGTGGATCGATGGCATTCGGCGGCGTATTGACGAGCACACGTATTCGATCCGCTTCACTCCGCGCAAGCCGTCGTCGATCTGGAGTGCGGTCAACATCGCCAAAGTGGAGCAGTTGCAGGCGGCAGGCCGCATGACGCCTGCGGGGCTGGCCGCCTTCGCGCACCGCAAGGCAGACAAGTCGGCCATTTACTCGCACGAGCAGGCGGGGGTGGCCGAGCTGCCGGTGGCGCTGCAACGCATTTTCCAGCGCAACAAGGCCGCGTGGCGGTACTTTCAGGAGTCCACACCGCCCAGCTACCGCAAGGTGATGCTGCACTGGGTCACATCCGCCAAACGCGATGCGACCCGGGAGGCGCGGTTTGCGCAGCTGGTGGCCGCCTGTGCTGCGGGCGAGCGCATTGAGCTGTGGGCGAAGCGGCCACCCGTTGCAAAGGCTTAGCCCAGCCTCCAAGCCCGAGCCACCCGGTGGGTTGCCTCGCTTGCCGTAAGCTCGCGGCATGCAACAAAGAAACCTTGGACCTTTCTCCGTCTCGGCCATCGGCCTGGGCTGCATGAACCTGTCGCACGCCTATGGCGCCCCGGTGTCTGCCGAGCAGGGCGAACGCGTGCTGCTGGCCGCGCTGGATGCGGGCGTGACGCTGTTTGACACCGCCACGCTGTACGGCTTTGGCGCCAACGAAACCCTGGTGGGCCGTGTGCTGAAGCAGCACCGCAGCCGTTTCACCCTGGCCAGCAAATGCGGCATGCAGGGCGTGGATGTGAATGGCGACGGCAAGCTGGTACGCGTGATCGACGGCCGCCCCGCCACGCTGCGCCAGACCTGCGAAGACAGCCTGCGCCGTCTGCAGACCGACGTGATCGACCTGTACTACCTGCACCGCTGGGACAAGAAGGTGCCCATTGAAGACAGCATGGGCGCACTGGCCGACCTGGTGCGTGCGGGCAAGATCCGCAGCATCGGCCTGTCGGAGGTGTCGGCCGCCACGCTGCGCAAGGCGCACGCGGTGCACCCCATTGCTGCGGTGCAGACCGAGTATTCGCTCTGGACGCGCAACCCCGAGATTGCTGTGCTGGACGCCTGCCGAGAACTGGGCGCCGCCTTTGTGGCGTTCAGCCCCGTGGCGCGGGGCTTTCTGTGTGGCGATCTGCGCGATGTGAGCACGCTGGATGCCAAGGATATCCGCCGCGCCATGCCCCGTTTTGCGCCCGACGCCTATGCCGCCAATCTGAATCTGCTCGACGGCTATCAAGCCATTGCGCACGATATGGGTTGCACCCCCGCCCAGCTGGCGCTGGCGTGGCTGCTGCACAAGGCCGAGCACATCATTCCCATCCCAGGCACCACCAGTGTGGAGCATTTGCAGGACGACCTGGGTGCTGCCAACGTGCGGCTGGACGCCGCCACCATGGCGCGGCTGGATGCGCTGATCAACGAGCGCACGGTAGTGGGCCAGCGCTACAACGCACAATCCGCGAGCGAAGTCGATACCGAAACGTTTGAAGACCGCGCAGCGTAGGCGGCGCGGTCTTTGTGGGCTTCAGTGCAGGTTCACTGCAGCTTCAATACGGCTTCACGGTAGGACTTTTTGTGGGGCCTCAACGGCCTCGCAAATTGCCCTTGTCATCGGCAATCACGATCTCCACACGGCGGTTCATGGCGCGGCCTTCGGGCGACGCGTTGTCAGCCACCGGGTGGGCCTTGCCGTAGCCGCGTGCGGCGATGCGGCTGCTGTCCACGCCGCGCTGCACCAACGCATCGCGCACGGCCTGCGCGCGGCGGTCTGACAGGTCCTGGTTGTAGCTGTCGCCACCCACGCTGTCGGTGTAGCCCTCGATCAACAGCTTGCGGTCCGGGAACTGTTTGAGAAAGTTCGCCAGCTTGTCCAGGCGCGGGCCGGCCTGGGCCGAGAGTTCGGCCTTGTTGAAGGCAAACAGCACATCGCCCAAGGTCACCAGCAGGCCGCGTTCGGTCTGCTGGGCTTCGAGTTCGCGCAATTGCGCTTCGAGTGCGCGCACGCGGTCTTGTGCCGCATTGGCCTGGGCCATGGCAGCGGTGGCTTGCGCCTGCTGTTGTGCGGCGCGTTGCTCGGCGCTCATCGCCTGCTGCTGGGCTTGCTGGGCGCGCAGGCGGGCCGCGTCAGCCTCTTGGGTGCGGGCCTGCAGACGGATGCGGTCGGCTTCGCTGCCTGCCTGTTTGATGTTGGCATCGAGCTGGCGTGCGCGGGCTGCATTGGTGGCGATCTCGGCGCGTTGGCGGGCGATGTACGCCAGGTGGTTGGTCTCGGACGTGTCGCGGTCATCGGCCCACACGCGGTCGGCCTTGGCCAGTGCGTCGGTGGCTTGCTTCAGTTCGAGCTGCGCGTACTGGTTGACGGCCGGGTCTCCTGCAGCGGTGCTCACTGCGGTACGGGCCTCTTCCAGCGCGGGCGATGGGGTGGTGCTGGCGCAGGCGGCCAGCAGGCCAACGGCAATCAGGCTGGTGCACAGGGCGGTGGTTCGGTGAAAAAAGCGGTGCATGGTCAGGTGTTCCTTGAAATGGGGTGGGGCAATCGCGGGGGCCTCAACGGTGTGTGCCTGAGGCGAAGCCAGGGGGCGCGGTGGCCCCATGGTTGGCGCTGGCTCAGCGGGGCGATCGGCGGTTGATTTCTTCTTGCAGTGCGCGGATACCGTCTTGCACTTGGGCGAGGTTGGCGGCATTGCTGGCCGCGTCTGCGCGGGTTTCAGCGACACGGGCATCTACCTCGGCCTCAGCGGCCAGGCGGCGTGCCGCCACATAGTCCTTCTCTGCCATCGCTTTTTCGGCCTGCATCAGCTTCTCGCGTGCTTGCTGCAGCTGCACGGGGGAGCTGGTGGCCACAGCCGGGGCAGCCGCCACGCGGTTGACAGTGGTGCGGGTGACCGCCATCTGTTCGGTGGGCGCCGGGGTGGAAGAACAGGCGGCCAGTGCGCCCAGTGCGAGTGCCGCTGTGGCGGTACGGATCAATGCGGATGAATGCATGGTGTGGTGGACTCCTCTGGAGGTGGTTGGGTAGGCCGTGCCGACGTATCGGGCGGGCCACCAGGGGGTTCTGGTGTTGATGCATTGTTGGGGCACGCCCGGCAAGCAGGCGTAGGCCCTGCCTCTGTATTGCTGTGGGGCATGTCTTACGAACACTTGCAAACAAGGCGCTCTCTATTTGCTTGAAGGAGAGTGGCTTGTTGCGTTAGGGAACTCTCATCTCCCCCGGGTCTCGATCAATGACAGTGCGCGCACGCAGCGTGTTGTTGCGGGTGCCCTTCACCCGTACGCCACGTCCCATGGCCGGGCACCTGCGCGGGCGCTGCGCACGCCTGCTCCATCACCGCAACACAACGAAGAGGAGAGTTACTGCATGCCGCCATCCACCTTTTTTACCTGGGTCCAGGAGACCACCTTTGCGGGCGTGCCGCTATGGAGCCTGTGTGTGGCCCTGGCGGCGGCTGTGGCCACCTACGCAGCCATCCTTGTGGTGCTGCACCTACTGACCCGCCGCGCCAAAGTGTGGGCCACGCAGTCACACAGCGGCATGGCACTGACCCTGGTGGATGTGCTGGAAGGCACGAGCCGCACGCTGATGCTGGTGGTGGCACTGCTGGTGGGCGCAAGCCTGCTCGACCTGCCGGGCCGCTGGGAGAGCCGCCTGAGCCAGCTATGGTTTGTGGCCGTGGCGCTGCAGATGGGGCTCTGGGGCATGCGCGCGATTGGCATTGGCGTACGCCGCTATGTGGAGCGGCACTCGTCCAGCGGCATGACGCAGGTCAGCGCCTCGGCCACGCTGATGTCGTGGGGGCTGCGCACGCTGCTGTGGAGCGTGGTGCTGCTGGCCATCTTGTCCAACGTGGGGGTGAACATCACGGCCTTCATCGCCAGCCTGGGGGTGGGCGGTATTGCCGTGGCGTTGGCGGTACAGAACATTTTGGGCGACCTGTTCGCATCGCTGGCGATTGCGGTGGACAAGCCTTTCGAGGTGGGCGACTTCATCGTGGTGGGCAATGTGTCGGGCACCGTGCAGGTGATTGGTCTCAAGACCACCCGCATCCGCAGTCTGCAGGGCGAGCAGATCGTGATGTCCAACACCGACCTGCTCAAACAGACCATCAGCAACTTCCGCATGCTGGAGCGGCGGCGCATTGTGTTCACCTTTGGCGTAGCCTATGGCACCACCCCCGAGCAGGCCGAGGCCATTCCAGGCGTTGTGCGCAAGCTTATCGAGGCGCACCCGGAGCTGCGCTTTGACCGTGCACATTTCAAGGCGCTGGGCACCAACTCGCTGGACTATGAGGTGGTCTACATCGTCGAAGACCCGGCCTACAACCTCTACATGGACCTGCAGCAGTCCATCAACCTGGGGCTGCTGCGCGAGTTCAAAGCCATGGGGGTGGAATTTGCGTTTCCTACCCGCACGGTGCACATTGCCAGCGCGCCGCCGCAGGCGCCTGCCGCTGCCATGCTCTGAGGCGGGGCAAGCCATCACAAACGCGCAGACGAAAAAAAGCCGGCGGCCTTTGCAGGCGACCGGCTTGAACAGGGTAGTTGCTTCTAGCGCTTTTTCAACTTCTCAAAAAAGCTTACTTGGCGACCACGCGCACCATTTCCAGGCACTTGTTCGAGTAGCCCCATTCGTTGTCGTACCAGCTCACGACCTTCACGAAGGTGCCGTCCAGTGCAATGCCAGCGTCGGCATCAAAGATCGACGTGCGGGTGTCGCCACGGAAGTCGGTGGCCACCACCTTGTCTTCGGTGTAGCCCAGCACGCCCTTCAGGGCGCCTTCGGACTGGGCCTTCATCTCGGCCTTGATTTCTTCGTAGGTGGCAGCCTTGTCCAGCTCCACCGTCAGGTCCACCACCGACACGTCGGAGGTAGGCACGCGGAAGGACATGCCGGTCAGCTTCTTGTTCAGCGCAGGGATCACCACGCCCACGGCCTTGGCAGCGCCAGTGCTGGAGGGAATGATGTTTTCCAGAATGCCGCGGCCGCCGCGCCAGTCCTTGTTCGAAGGGCCGTCCACGGTCTTTTGCGTGGCGGTGGCAGCGTGCACGGTGGTCATCAGGCCGCGCTTGATGCCCCACTTGTCGTTCAGCACCTTGGCCACGGGAGCCAGGCAGTTGGTGGTGCACGATGCGTTGGAGATGATGGCCTGGCCCGCGTAGGTGTCGTGGTTCACGCCGAACACGAACATGGGGGTGTCGTCCTTGGAGGGGGCCGACAGGATGACCTTCTTGGCGCCAGCGTCCAGGTGCTTCTGCGCGGTGACCTTGTCCAGGAACAGGCCGGTGGATTCGATCACCACGTCGGCGCCGACTTCGTTCCACTTCAGGTTGGCGGGGTCGCGCTCTTGCGTCAGGCGGATCTTCTTGCCGTTGACGACCAGGGTGTTGCCCTCGACCGAGACTTCGCCCTTGAAGCGGCCATGCACCGAGTCGTACTGCAGCATGTACGCGAGGTACTCGGGCTCCAGAAGGTCGTTGATGCCCACGACTTCGATGTCGCTGAAGTTCTGGATGGCCGAGCGCAGCACGTTGCGGCCGATGCGGCCGAAGCCGTTGATACCAATCTTGATCGTCATAGGGAGCCTCTTCAAAGTTGCAAAGTCGAAATCGGGAATCTGCCGCCGCGCGCCCGCTGGCAGCGGGGCACAGCGGGCAGGAGAAGTTTTAGCGGGCCTTCTTGGCGGGCTTCAGGCGGGCCGCGCCGATGGCCACCAGCACTGCGTCGGCCACGTTCTCTTCGGTGAAGCCGAAGTGCTTGAACAGCACCGGCGCGGGGGCCGATTCACCGTAGGTGTCGATGCCCACCACGGCGGCGCAGCCGTACTTCCACCAACCGTCGGTCACGCCCATTTCCACGGCCACGCGGGGCACGCCGGCGGGCAGCACGCTGCTCTTGTACTTGGCGTCTTCGCGGTCGAAGGTGGTCGTGCTGGGCATGGAGACCACGCGAACGCCGATCTTCTTGTCGGCCAGCAGGCGCTGGGCCTTGAGGGCCAGCTGCACTTCAGACCCGGTGGCAATGATCACGGCCACGGGCTTCTTCTTGAGGCCCACGTCGGAGGGTTCTGACAGCACATAGGCGCCGCGCGAGATGTCGCCCAGGTCGCGCTTGGGAGCGTAGGGCAGGTTCTGGCGCGACAGGGCCAGAACGGTGGGCTTGTTGCGGTTGGACAGGGCCACACTCCAGGCCACGGCGGTTTCTGCCGTGTCGGCGGGGCGCCAGACATCGAGGTTGGGAATCAGGCGCAGGCTGGCCACGTGCTCGATGGACTGGTGTGTGGGGCCGTCTTCGCCCAGGCCGATGGAGTCGTGCGTGAACACGTGGATCACGCGCTGCTTCATCAGCGCAGCCATGCGGATGGCGTTGCGGCTGTAGTCGCTGAACGTGAGGAAGGTGCCGCCGTAGGGGATGAAGCCACCGTGCAGCGCCACGCCGTTCATGATGGCGGCCATGCCGAATTCGCGCACGCCGTAGTTGATGTGGCGGCCACCGATTTTTTGGCCGTTTTCGAGCGCGGTCTGCACCACGTTGCCCTGCATGTCAAAGCGCAGATTGGGTGTGCTCTTGGTGTTGGTGAGGTTGGAGCCTGTCAAGTCGGCGCTGCCGCCCAGCAGTTCGGGCAGCGCAGCGGTGAAGGCTTCCAGCGCCAGCTGGCTGGCCTTGCGGCTGGCCACAGTCTCGCCCTTGGTGTGCGCTGCCACCACGGTGTCCACGGCCACTTGCGCAAAGTTGGCGGGCAGGTCGCCCTGCATGCGGCGGGTGTATTCGGCAGCCAGCTCGGGGAAAGCCTTGCTGTAGGCGGCGAACCGTTCGTTCCAGGTGGCTTCAGCGGCAGCGCCAGCGGCCTTGGCGTCCCAGCCGGCGTAAACATCTTCGGGGATCACGAAGGGCTCGCTGGTCCAGCCCAGTGCTTCGCGCGTGAGCTTGATTTCTTCGGCGCCCAGGGGCTCGCCGTGGGCCTTGGCGGTGTTCACGCGGTTGGGGCTGCCCTTGCCGATGTGTGTCTTGCACACGATGAGCGTGGGGCGCTCGGTCTGCTTCTTGGCTTCGACGATGGCTGCGGCCACCTTGTCGGCGTCGTGGCCATCAATCGGCCCGATCACGTTCCAGCCGCTGGCCACGAAGCGCAGGGGGGTGTTGTCGGCAAACCAGGGAGCGACCTGACCGTCGATGCTGATGCCGTTGTCGTCGTACAGGGCGATCAACTTGTTGAGCTTCCAGGCGCCCGCCAGCGACACGGCTTCGTGGCTGATGCCTTCCATCAGGCAGCCATCGCCCAGGAAGGCGTAGGTGTGGTGGTCCACCACTGCATGGCCTTCGCGGTTGAACTCGGCAGCCAGCAGCTTTTCGGCCAACGCAAAGCCCACGGCGTTGGTGATCCCCTGGCCCAGCGGGCCTGTGGTGGTTTCCACGCCGGGGGTGATGCCCACTTCGGGGTGGCCGGCGGTCTTGCTGTGCAACTGGCGGAAGTTCTTCAGCTCGCCGATGGGCAGGTCGTAGCCGGTGAGGTGCAGCAATGCGTACAGAAGCATCGAGCCGTGGCCGTTGGACAGCACAAACCGGTCGCGGTCAAACCACTGGGGGTTGGTGGGGTTGTGCTTGAGGTGGCGGTTCCACAGCGCCACGGCCATGTCGGCCATGCCCATGGGGGCGCCGGGGTGGCCGGAGTTGGCTTGTTGAACGGCGTCCATGGCCAATGCGCGGATCGCATTTGCCATCTGTTGGGATTGCTGGGTGTTGGCCATGGGGGGAGAGTTCAGGGTGGGTGAGTCGGGGGAAACCCGGCATTTTACCGAGGTGGCTTGCGCTCACCTGAATTCGCAGGCTGCCAGCAGGAAGCCCGGTGGCAATGCACTACAGTGCGGCCCATGCAAGGACTGCATCTCACCGCCGATCTCCATGGCTGCCGTTGCGCTCCCGCATGGCTGCTGGACGCCACCGCCCTGGGCCGAGCCTGTACCGATGCGGTGCGCGCCGCTGGCCTCCAGCCTGTGGGGCATTTGTTCCATGAATTTCCTGCCACCGAGCATGGCCCCGGCGGGGTGACTGCCACGGTGTTGCTGGCCGAGTCGCACCTGTGCGTGCACACGTGGCCCGAGCAGCGCGGCGTGACGCTGGATGTGTATGTGTGCAATTTCGGCGCCGACCATTCGGCCAAGGCGCGTGCGCTGATGGAAGCCCTGCTGGCCTTGTTCGACCCCACCACCGTGGAGCGCCATGCGCTCCAGCGGGGCTCTGTGAGCGGGGTGGCGGCATGAGTGCCGCCCGCCATCAGGTGCCTGCCCTGCTTCTGGCCGCAGGCCGTGGCGAGCGCATGCGCCCGCTGACCGACAGCATGCCCAAGCCGCTGCTGCAGGTGCAGGGCCAGCCACTGCTGCAGTGGCACCTGCAGGCTTTGCTGGACGCAGGTGTGGAGCGGGCGGTGATCAACACCGCATGGCTGGGGGAACAGATCAGTGCGCATTTTTCTAGCATTTTTGCCTCCAAGCGCAGGAAAAATATGCCTGAGCAGCTATCAATTTCATACTCCCACGAAGGGGTGGACTTTGGTGGCGCGCTGGAAACCGCTGGCGGTATCGCCCGTGCATTGCCGCAGCTTGGCCCGGTGTTCTGGCTGGCCGCAGGCGATGTGTTTGCGCCCGATTTCGTGTTCGACAGCGCAGCGGTGGCTGCCTTCGAGGCCAGCGACCATCTGGCCCACCTGTGGCTGGTGCCCAACCCCACCCACAACCCGCGTGGCGACTTTGGCCTGTCGGCCGACGGCCTGGCGCTCAACCTGCCCGCCGACGACCCCGCGCCACGCTACACCTACAGCACCGTCGCCCTGTTGCGCGCCGAGCTGTTTGCAGCGCCGTGGTGCGACATTCCGCCCGGAAACCCCAGCGGCATCAAAGCCCCGCTGGCGCCGCTGCTTCGCCGTGCAATGGACAATGGCCGCGTCAGTGCGCAGCTCTACACCGGCCGCTGGACCGATGTGGGCACGCCCGAGCGGCTGGCCGAACTCAACTCCTTTTCTTCCAACGCGCCATGAACACCACCGTGCCTGCCTCTGTCTACGCCCAGCGCCGCGCGCACCTCGCTGCCCAGTTGGGCCCCGGGGGCATTGCCATCATTCCTACGGCACTGGAGCGTCCGCGCAACCGGGACAGCGACTTTCTGTTCCGCCACGACAGCTACTTCTACTACCTGACAGGCTTCACCGAGCCCGGCGCGTGCCTGGTGCTGGCCCACGACGGCCGCAGCACGCTGTTTTGCCAGCCCAAGGACCTGGAGCGCGAGATCTGGGATGGATACCGCCTGGGCCCGGCCGCCGCGCCCGCTGCGTTGGGAGTGGACGCGGCACATTCGATGGCTGAGCTGGACAGCAAGCTGCCGCGCCTGCTCGAAAACACGGGCTGCGTCTGGTACCCGTTTGCCACGCACAGCGGCTTGGCGGCGCGGGTGGAGGGCTGGCTCAACGTGGTGCGCGGCCGTGTGCGCTATGGCGCCATCTGCCCCGCAGAACAGAACGACCTGTGCACGCTGCTCGACGAGATGCGCCTGTTCAAGGACACCCACGAGCAGGACATCATGCGCCGCGCCAGCGCCATCAGCGCGCAGGCCCACATCCGCGCCATGCAGCGCTCGGCCCGCATGCTACGCGCCGGGGAGGATGTGCGCGAATACCACCTGGATGCCGAACTGCTGCATGCGTTCCGCGATGCGGGCTCGCAGTACCCGGCCTACAGCTCCATCGTGGCCGCCGGTGCCAACGCCTGCGTGCTGCACTACCGGGCCGATACCGCAGTGGTGCGCGATGGCGAGCTGGTGCTGATCGACGCGGGCTGCGAGCTGGACAGCTACGCCAGCGACATCACCCGCACCTTCCCCGCCAACGGAAAATTCACGGGCCCGCAACGTGCGCTGTACGACCTGGTGCTGGCCAGCCAGGATGCGGCCGTGACGGCCACCAAGGCAGGTGCACGCTTCAACGACCCGCACGACGCCACGGTGGCCGTGCTGGCGCAGGGCATGCTGGACCTGGGCCTGCTCGACAAGAACAAGGTGGGCACCGCACAGGACGTGATCGACAAGCGCGCCTACTTCCAGTTCTACATGCACCGCACCAGCCACTGGCTGGGCATGGATGTGCACGACTGCGGCAGCTATGTGGAGCCCGGCGAGGTGGGTCAGACCAGCGAACGCAAAGACCCGCTCTCGGGTGAAACGATCACCAATCGCCCCAGCCGCATCCTGCGGCCCGGCATGGTGCTGACCATCGAGCCCGGCATCTACGTGCGCCCCGCCGACGGCGTGCCCGAGCAGTTCCACAACATCGGCATCCGCATCGAAGACGATGCCATCGTCACCGAGACGGGTTGTGAGCTGATTACGCGCGGTGTCCCGGTGAAAGCCGACGAAATCGAAGCGCTGATGCGCGCCTGAGCGTGGGCAAAACCATGGCCGTGGACAACACTGCGGGGGCAGGCGCGGCGCGCGCTCCGGCGCAACCCGGCAAGTGGCGGCTGGGCGGTGCACTGTGGCTGCTGGGCATGCCCGGCGTGGTGGCGGTGGTCTGGGCGCTGCTGCCCACCCTGAAGGCCAACGAAGCCCTGCTGCCGCTGCCACCAGGGGTCGTGCTGGTGCTCAGCGGGTTGCAGACGGCGGTGCTCCTGGCGCTGGCCGTGGCGCTCGGGGTCTGGCTGGCGCCTCGTGTGGGCCTGCAGGCGCCGGCCATGTCGTCCTGGCTGGCCGGCCGGCCCGCAGGGCCCGCGCTGCGGGCCCAACTCCTGCCCGGAGTCTGCGGTGGGGTGGCGGGCACTGCGTGGCTATGGGTGCTGTCTCGGCTGGCGCCCACGGCGCTGCAGCCCTCCGATCCTGCCAGTGCCATGCCATTGGCGGTCAAGTTGCTGTATGGCGGCATCACCGAAGAGCTGCTGGTGCGCTGGGGCGTGATGACCCTGCTGCTGTGGCTGGGCTGGCGCCTGCTGCAGCGTGGTCAGGGGCGGCCAGGCAAGGGGCTGGTGGCTGCGGCGGTGTTGCTCAGCGCTGTGTTGTTTGCCGTGGGGCATCTGCCTGCCGCGCAGGCGCTGGCCGGGGTGTTGACCGTGCATGTGGTGGCGTTCGTGCTGGTGGGCAACACGGCCTTTGGTCTGGTGGCGGGCTGGCTCTATGCGCGCCACGGCCTGGAGGCCGCGGTCATTGCGCATGTGCTGGCGCATCTGCTGTCATCTCCGCTGCTCTGAGAGGCCGAGTCACGGTGCCGCTGCACGGGGTAACTCGCATGTAACCGCTTCGTGTGAGAATTGAAACTCGATTACATCCCCAACGACAGAGAGAAAAGAGACATGTCCATGCCTACCCGCCGCGCCACCAAGATTGTTGCCACTCTGGGCCCCGCCTCCAGCGACCCGGCACTGCTGGAGGCCATGATCCGAGCGGGGGTGAATGTGGTGCGGCTGAACTTCAGCCACGGCAAGGCGCAGGACCACATCGACCGCGCCGCCACCGTGCGTGCCGCCGCCCAGCGCGCGGGCCGCGAGGTGGCCATCATGGCCGACCTGCAGGGCCCCAAGATCCGCGTGGGCAAGTTTGCCGAGGGCAAGGTACAGCTGGAGTCGGGCGCCAAGTTTGTGCTCGACGCCTCGCGCACCGAACTGGGCGACATCGAAGGTGTGGGGCTCGACTACAAGGAGCTGCCACGCGACGTGAAGGCGGGCGACCTGCTGCTGCTCAATGACGGGCTGATCGTGCTCACGGTGGATGCGGTGCGCGGCGAGGAAGTGCACACCACCGTCAAGGTGGGTGGCGAACTGTCGAACAATAAGGGCATCAACAAGAAGGGTGGCGGCCTCACGGCACCGGCCCTCACGGCCAAGGACATGGAGGACATCCGCACGGCGATGAGCTTCCAGGCCGACTACGTGGCCGTGAGCTTTCCGAAGAACGCGACCGACATGGAGATGGCGCGCCAGCTGTGCAATGTGGCCGCGTCCGAGTACCGCCACAAGCCGGGCCTGATCGCCAAGATCGAGCGGGCCGAGGCCATCCCGCACCTCGAAGCCATCCTGCGCGTGAGCGACGGGATCATGGTGGCGCGCGGCGACCTGGCGGTGGAAGTGGGCAACGCGGCCGTGCCCGCGCTGCAAAAGAAGATGATCCGCATGGCGCGCGAGCTGGACAAGGTCGTCATCACCGCCACGCAGATGATGGAAAGCATGATCACCAACCCCGTGCCCACGCGCGCCGAGGTGAGTGACGTGGCCAACGCCGTGCTGGACGGCACCGACGCCGTGATGCTGAGCGCCGAGACGGCCGCAGGCCGCTACCCACTCGAAACCGTGGAAGAAATGGCCACCATCTGCGCAGCGGCCGAGGCGGCGGAAGACCATCACCTGGACGCGGACTTCACCGGCCAGACCTTTGGCCGCATCGACCAGTCCATTGCCATGGGCGCACTGTTCACCGCCCACCACCTGGGCGCCAAGGCCATCGTGGCTATGACCGACAGCGGTGCCACGGCGCTGTGGATGAGCCGCCACAGCATCCGCATCCCCATCTATGCGCTCACGCCCAAGGTGACCACGCAGCGCAAGATGGCCATGTACCGCAACGTGCGCCCCCTGCTCATGGACACCAGTGCTGACCGCGATACGGCCCTTGAGCAGGCCGAGCGCCACCTCAAGAGCCGCAACATCGTGCAAAAGGGGGATGTGTACGCCATCACCTGTGGTGAGCCCATGGGCGCACCCGGCGGCACGAACATGCTGAAGATCTGCGTGGCCAGCTGACCGATCGAGGGGTTGCACCCTCACCGCTGCGGGGCAGCGTCCCGGGCAGGAGTCCGGCGGCGCTGGGCGGCGGTCAGTGCGCGTTGCCTTGTGGCGACTTGTGCTCCAGGGCTGCTTGCCAGCGCGGTGCGCGCGCGGCCAGTGCGTGGATGGCCGCCGCTGCCAGCCCCCCGGTGACCAGGCCCGCCAGCACATCAGACGGGAAGTGCACTCCCAGGCAGACGCGGCTCCAGACCATGGCGGCTGTGACCGCCGCGGCCAGCCAGGTCAGCCCGCGAACCGGCCGCAGGGCGAGACTGGCCGCCAGCGCGGCGGCGCCTGCCACATGCATGCTGGGAAAGCCTGCGCGCGCTGCGTGCTCGATCCACTGGACGCCAATGCCCAGCTGCGCAGGCCGCGGCGCCGGCACCGCCAGTCGCAACAGCTGTACTCCTACCCACGCCAGGGCCATGGACGCGAGCGCCAGCACCAGGGCGCGCCGCTGCGCTGCGTTGCCCAGCACAAAGCTGCCGAGCAGCAGGCCGCCCATGGCGGTGGGTAGTTGCTGTGACACCCACCGTGCCACCGCCACCACGGCAGGCAAGGTCGCGGCGTCGGCATTGAGGGCCTGAAACAGGGCCAGATCGAGTTCAAGCATGGGAGCTGTCCGGTGGCGTGGTGGTGGTGGCGAAATGCGGGAAGCGTGGACGCAGAGCCGTGGCCGCCAGGTCGCAAAGCCAGCCGGTGACCCAGCACAGCCAGCCCGTCCACAGTGTGTGGCTCATGAAATGGGCGCCCCGTACCTGCTGGGCCGCACCCAACACGAATCCCGCCAGCAACGCACCCGCCAACCACCAGCGTGCGGCCGACGGTAGCTTGTGGCGCAATGCGAAGTAGCCTCCCAAAAAGGCGAATCCCGCCGACGCATGGCCCGCCGGAAAACAGCGACCGCTACCGCCATCGAGCACACCCAGCGCCCAGTGCGACACATGGCGCGCCACGCCGCCAAATTGTGCGAGGTCCCACGGGCAACTGGTGGCGCTGAGGTTCTTGGTGATGCTGACCACGGCCAGCGAGAGCAGGGCGCTCACGGCCATCTGCAGGCGCTCGCTGGCGTCCAGCTTGCGCAGAAAGCCGCGTGGCCACCACACGCTCAGCGCCAGCAGGAGCACCAGCAGCCAGCCCAGACGGCGGGCGCCTTCATGCAGCACCTGTACGAAAAACCACTGGTCCCGCATCGGAAACCCGTTGGACGATCCAAACACCTGCGCAAACGCCAGGTCCTGCCCTGCGGCATCCCAGGCCACCACACAGGCCAGAGCGCCCAGGGTCCAGAAAAGCAGCGTGTGGCGGTGAGAGGGGGCGTGGGGTGTGATGGGCGCGGTGGACGGCGCGACGGGCGAAGGCTGCATGTGCCGGAAGATAGGCGGGCGTACTTAACGCCGTCTTAAAGCCGGTGCCGCCCTTGTCCCGCCCCTGTCCGATGGGCTGCGACAATGCCTGCATGCGAATACTCGTGGTCGAAGACGATGCGGGCATAGCCAGTGGCCTGCGCAGCAATCTGCAGCAACGCGGCTATGCGGTGGATGTCAGTGACGGCGTCGCCAGTGCCTGGAGTGCCCTGCGCGCCGAGCGTTTTGACGCTGTGCTGCTGGACCTGGGGTTGGTGGACGGTGACGGTAGCGAACTGCTACGGCGTCTGCGCCTGAGCCCGCCCGCCACCGGGGCTGCATCGGCAGCTCTGCCGGACCCCGCTACGCCGGTCCTCATCGTCACGGCGCGTGACCAGGTGCACCAGCGCATCGCTGGGCTGGACCAGGGCGCAGATGACTACTTGACCAAACCCTTTGATGTGGATGAGTTGGACGCGCGTTTGCGGGCGCTGCTGCGGCGCGCGGCGGGACGGACGTCGCCCACCATCCGTCTGGGCGATATCGAGCTGGATCCAGCGACCCGCACGGTGCGCCAGCAAGGCAAACCCGTGGAAATGTCTCCGCGCGAGTTTTCCGTGTTGTTGGTGCTGCTGGAGGCGCGGGGCCGGGTGCTGTCGCGCCAGCAGATCGAGGAACGCCTGTACAGCTGGGATGCCGCTGTGGAGAGCAATGCGGTCGAGGTCCACATCCACCACCTGCGCCGCAAGCTGGGCAGTGCCTGTATCCAGACCATGCGCGGGGTGGGTTATTTCATGCCGCAGGAGAAACCGGCGTGAACGCACCCACCGCTCCTCGCCCGGCGCCAGCGCGTCGCCCATCGCTGACCCGGCAACTGTTGCTATGGTCGCTGGGGGCACTGGCCATTGTCTGGGGCAGCTTCGTCTTCATTGGCTACCAGACCGGTGTGCACGAGGCCGACGAGCTGACCGACGGGCACCTGGCCAGCGTGGCCGCGCTGCTGCTCAACCTGCGGGCCACCGAGGCGATGCAAGGCCCGCAGCGTACCGAGCGCACCCCCACGCCCTGGCTCAAATCGCACGATTACCAGCAGACCATCAGCGTGGTGCAGTGGGATGCGCAGGGGCGGGTGCTCTCCCGCACGGGTTCGGTGCCCGAGCCGCCTTTCAGCGATGCCGAGGGGTTTGCCGACCTCACGCTGGGCCCGGACAAGGTGGCCTGGCGCAGCTTCTCGCAATGGGATGCGGAGCGCACCCGCAAGATCATGGTGATGCTGGAGCTGCGCGAGCGGGACGAGCTGGCGGATGACATTGCCGGACAGCTCATCGAGCCTGGTCTGTGGTTGCTGCCTGTGGTGTCTCTGGCTCTGGGGCTCGCGCTGTGGCGCGGCTTGCGGCCTCTGTACGCGCTGTCGGCCGACGTGGCGGCGCTGGACCCGACCAGTACCCAGCGGCTGGCATCGCGCCATGCCTGGAACGAGTTCGAGTCGGTCGTGGCATCGATCAACACCTTGCTGGACCGCCAGCAGGTCGCCATGGTGCGCGAGCGCCGCCTGGCCAATGAGGTGGCCCACGAATTGCGCACCCCGCTGTCCTCCATCGCGCTGCAGGCCAGCGCCCTGGCGGGGGAGCTGACGGAAGAGGCCCGGGCCCAGTCGCTGGCGCGCATCGGCCAGGATGCTCTGCGTGCGGGTCACGTTCTCAACCAGCTGCTGGCCCTGGCCCGCGCCAGCCGGGCCGAGCTGCACGAAGCCAAGGCGCCCGTGGACCTGAGCGCACTGGCGCGGTCGGTGTGCGCCGACTATGCCCAGGCGGCGTGGAAACGCGGCGACGACCTGGCCCTGTCGGCCCCGCCCGCGCTCACCGTGCCCGGCCATGCGGTGTTGCTGGACATCGCAGTGCGTAATCTGGTGGAAAACGCGCTCAAGCACACGCCCGAAGGCACGCAGATTGCGGTCCAGCTGGGCTCCGCCGAAGCTGTTGGCGCGTGGCTGCAGGTGTGTGACGACGGGGCACGCCACCAGGTGGGGAGCGGGGCGGGTCGCACAGCAGCGGTGCCGGTGGACAGCCTGCATCTGGGGCATGAAATCCTGCGCCGGGTGGCGGACATCCATGGGGGGCACTTTGGCGCAGCACCTGCACCGGCGCCGTTTACCACCTGCTACCGGTTGGATTTGCCATCGCCGCCCGTATCGGCCCCCGGTTAAAATTACGAGTTACCAAGCGGTTACCGCCGCGTTGCCAGGTGCTACAGCGCCTCGCGCCCTCCTTCTTCAACCCACCACGGACCCCACGACCATGCCCCTCGTTTCGATGCGCGAACTGCTCGACCATGCCGCTGCCAACAGCTATGGCATCCCTGCCTTCAACGTCAACAACCTGGAGCAGGTGCAAGCCGTGATGGCTGCTGCGGACGAAGTGGGCGCTCCCGTCATCCTGCAGGCCAGCGCTGGCGCACGCAAGTACGCGGGCGAGCCCTTCATCAAGCACCTGATCCAGGCGGCGGTCGAGGCCTTCCCCCACATCCCGCTGGTGATGCACCAGGACCACGGCACCTCGCCCAAGATTTGCCAGGGTGCCATCGACCTGGGCTTTGGCTCGGTGATGATGGACGGCTCGCTGATGGAAGACGGCAAGACCCCTTCGTCCTTCGACTACAACGTTGAAGTGACGCGCAAGGTGGTGGACATGGCGCACAAGGTGGGCGTTACGGTCGAAGGCGAACTGGGCTGCCTGGGCAACCTCGAAACCGGGGACGCGGGCGAAGAAGACGGCATTGGTGCGGTCGGCAAGCTCGACCACAGCCAGATGCTGACCGATCCCGAAGAAGCCGCCGTGTTTGTGAAGGCCACCCAGCTGGACGCCCTGGCCATCGCCATCGGCACCAGCCATGGCGCCTACAAGTTCAGCCGCAAGCCCACGGGCGACATCCTGGCCATCAGCCGCGTGAAGGAAATCCACCAGCGCATCCCCAACACCCACTTGGTGATGCATGGCTCCTCGTCGGTGCCTGCCGAGTTGCTGGCCATCATCAACCAGTACGGCGGCAAGATGAAGGAAACGTACGGCGTGCCCGTCGAGGAAATCCAGGAAGCCATCAAGCACGGCGTGCGCAAGATCAACATCGACACCGACATCCGTCTGGCGATGACGGGCGCGGTGCGCAAGTTCCTGTTTGAAAACCCCGACAAGTTCGACGCCCGCGAATGGCTCAAGCCCGCCCGCGAAGCGGCCAAGCAGGTTTGCAAGCAGCGTTACCTGGAGTTCGGCTGCGAAGGCCAGGGCAGCAAGATCAAGGGCCTGAGCCTGCAGGCCGTGGCCGCCCAGTACGCCTCGGGTGCGCTGGCCCAAGTGGTGAACTGATCGTTGGCACCAGGCCCTGCGGGGCCGCTGCCCAGCCTGGCTGCTTTGTGCTGCCAGGCTTTTTTTTGCCTGTTTGCGGGGGGAGACTGGGGAGTTCCCTCTACTGCAGACAAAGGCGACAGCGACAAGATTTTCTTCATGTAAGCTCGCGGTCAGCTTGCCCACCGGCAGCGCCGCAAGAAGTGTCCGATACCAGGGCGCTTTCAACACATTTTTCACCAGCTACACCGCGCTGGTTGTTGCATGGCAGAAGCCGTCGAGGGACGGACTTGGGTGCCGTGGGATGATTGAAGGCGAATTCGTATGAACCTTTCTCTATGACTCTGACCATTTCAAAGTTCCGGCGGCTGTTGCCTGTGTTGGCTGTGACGGTGTTCACGGTGGCGTGCGCGCCCCTGACCGTTCCTCCCAAGTCCGAATATCCAGTCGGGCGTGCCCGCCTTGTACTGCCGCCGGGGGCCTGGCAGGACCTGGGCACTTCGGAGGAAACCGTTGCGGGCTCTGCAGGGCGTATTGCACTTCAGACCCGCGATGTGGGGCTGCGTAATGCGCAGGGAGACTGGCTGGCCGTGTTGCGTGTGCAGACCAACCGTGCCGGGGACCTGAGTGGTTCTCCGCAGGGCATCGGTTATTGCCCCACCCAGCAGGACGTCACCGTGGAGGATGGCGCTGCAGGGAGCCCCGTGCGTGCAGACTGTCTGCGCCTCAAGCGATGGGGAAGCAGTTCCGAGTGGCTGGACAAGAACCGGTCGGACCTTGTCCAGTGGCTCAGCACCCGCCAGATCACTCTGACCCAGCCCTATACCTATCTGAGCTATCGCTACGTGACGGAGGCGGGTGCCTGGGTGAAGGTCGATGCCTTGGTGGACCAGCGGCTGTTGCGTCCGGCTACGCGCAATAACGAGGAGTTCCTTGTGGCGGGAAGACCCGCGCTGCAATGGGGGCGTGACCTGGCCCAGGCCGTGCGCCTGAGCTCCGGCATGGTGGACGGCCACCTGGCCATTCCGCCCTTCCCGTTCCCTGAGCCCACATCCAAACCCTAGCGCGCCAGTCCTCCCCTGCCTGGCGGCCTTGCATAACGATTACGAAACTCGAGGAGACCTCTGATGCAGACAAGCCCCGTCCCGCAGCCGCAGCGTATCGGCGTGCCAAGGGAAACCTTTCCCGGTGAAAAGCGCGTGGCCACCGTGCCCGATGTGGTGGAGAAGCTGATCAAGCTGGGCTTCACTGTCACGGTGGAGTCGGGGGCAGGGGATGCCGCCAACTTCAGTGACGACGCCTACCGCGCTGCGGGCGCCGAGATCGTGGGCGACGCTGCCGCGCTGTGGGCTGCATCCGATATCGTCTTCAAGGTCCGCCCGCCCAGCAGCGATGAAGTGGCGCTGATGCGCGAGGGCACGACGCTCATCGACTTCATCTGGCCCGCCCAGAACCCCGAACTGATGCAGCAGCTGGCGGCCCGCAAGGCGACGGTGCTGGCCATCGACTGCCTGCCGCGCACGCTCTCGCGCGCCCAGAAGATGGACGCGCTCACTTCCACCGCAGGGGTCAGCGGTTACCGCGCCGTCATCGAGGCGGCCAACGCCTTTGGCCGGTTCTTCAACGGCCAGATCACGGCCGCAGGCAAGGTGCCACCGGCCAAGGTGTTCATCGCAGGCGCTGGCGTGGCGGGCCTGGCGGCCATCGGCACGGCCGCCAACCTGGGCGCCATCGTGCGCGCCAACGACACGCGCGCCGAAGTGGCCGACCAGGTCAAGTCGCTGGGTGGCGAGTTCGTCAAGGTGGACTACGAAGAAGAAGGCTCGGGCGGCGGCGGCTATGCCAAGGTCATGAGCGAAGGCTTTCAGGCTGCGCAGCGCAAGATGTATGCGGAGCAGGCGAAAGACGCCGACATCATCATCACCACCGCACTGATCCCCGGCAAACCCGCCCCCAAGCTCATCACCGCTGAAATGGTGCAGAGCATGAAGCCCGGCAGCGTGATCGTGGACATGGCGGCCGAGCAGGGCGGCAACTGCGAACTGACCGTGCCCGGCGAGGCCGTGGTGCGCCACGGCGTGACCATTGTGGGCTACACCGACCTGGCTTCGCGCCTGGCCAAGCAGTCGTCCACGCTGTATGCCACCAACCTGCTGCGCCTGACGGAGGAGCTGTGCAAGGCCAAGGACGGCGTGGCCGTGGTCAACATGGAGGACGACGCGATCCGCGGCCTCACTGTGGTCAAGGAAGGCTCGATCACCTGGCCTGCGCCGCCGCTCAAGCAGGCGCCGGCACCCGCGCCCAAGGCGGCAGCCCCGGTGGCCGAGAAGAAATCGAGCCACGGCACAGGCGCACCCATGTCCGCCAAGACGCTGACCATCGTTTTTGCCGTGCTGGCTGTGCTGTTCTGGGCCATCGGTGCCTACGCGCCCGTGGCCTTCCTGGGGCACTTCACGGTGTTCGTGCTGGCCTGCTTCATCGGCTACATGGTGGTATGGAACGTCACGCCCGCACTGCACACGCCGCTGATGAGCGTGACCAACGCCATCTCCAGCATCATCGCCATCGGCGCGCTGGTGCAGATTGCGCCGCCCGATGCGGGCGTCAACGGGCGCCCGGACGGGCTGATCCTGTGGCTGGCCTTTGCGGCCCTGGTGCTCACGGCCATCAACATGTTCGGCGGCTTTGCGGTCACGCGCCGCATGCTCGCCATGTTCCGCAAGTAATCCGATAACGACAAGAACAACGAGGAGCACAGAACATGTCCCAAAGTCTCGCTACCGTGGCCTACCTGGGCGCGGCCATTTTGTTCATCCTGAGCCTGGGTGGGCTCTCCAACCCTGAAACCTCGCGCCGGGGCAACCTGTTCGGTATGGTCGGCATGGCGCTGGCCGTGCTGGCCACCGTGTTCGGCCCGCGCGTGAGTCCTGCAGGTGTGGCCTGGATCGTCGGCGCTCTGGTCATTGGCGGCGGCATCGGCCTGTATGCGGCCAAGGTCGTCAAGATGACCCAGATGCCCGAACTGGTCGCGCTCATGCACAGCCTGGTGGGCCTTGCGGCCTGCCTGGTGGGGTTTGCCAGCTATGTCGATACCTCGATTCAGCTGCAGGGTGCCGAGAAGATCATCCACGAGGTGGAGATTTATGTGGGCATCCTGATTGGTGCCGTCACGTTCAGCGGCTCGCTGGTTGCCTTTGGCAAGCTCAACGGAAAGATCGGCGGCAAGCCGCTGCTGCTGCCTGGCCGCCACTGGCTCAACCTGGCCGCGCTGCTGATCGTGATCTGGTTTGGCCGCGAGTTCCTGCGCGCCGAGACCGTCGAGCAAGGCATGGTGCCGCTCATGGTGATGACGGTGATCGCGCTGCTGTTCGGCATCCACATGGTCATGGCCATTGGTGGTGCCGACATGCCGGTGGTGGTGTCCATGCTCAACAGCTACTCGGGCTGGGCGGCGGCGGCCACGGGCTTCATGCTGTCCAACGACCTGCTCATCGTCACGGGCGCGCTCGTGGGCTCCTCGGGCGCCATCCTGTCCTACATCATGTGCAACGCGATGAACCGCAACTTCATCAGCGTGATCGCGGGCGGCTTTGGCTCGGGCGCTGGAACTCCCGCCAAAAAAAGCGAGGCAACCGAGCCGCAGGGCGAGGCCGTACCCGTCAGCTCCGCTGAGACGGCCGAGCTGCTGCGCGATGCCAAAAGCGTCATCATCGTGCCCGGTTACGGCATGGCCGTAGCCCAGGCGCAGCACACGGTGTACGAGATCACCAAGACCCTGCGCGAGAAGGGCGTGGATGTGCGCTTTGCCATCCACCCCGTGGCAGGCCGCATGCCCGGCCATATGAACGTGCTGCTGGCCGAGGCCAAGGTGCCCTACGACATCGTGATGGAGATGGACGAGATCAACGAGGACTTCCCCGATGCCGACGTGGCCATGGTCATTGGCGCCAACGACATCGTGAACCCCAGCGCGCTGGACGATCCGTCCAGCCCCATCGCTGGCATGCCGGTGCTCGAAGTGTGGAAGGCCAAGACCTCCATCGTGATGAAGCGCTCGATGGCCTCGGGCTATGCGGGGGTGGACAACCCCTTGTTCTACAAGGACAACAACCGCATGCTGTTTGGCGATGCCAAGAAAATGCTGGATGAGGTACTGACCGCGCTCAAGAGCTGACGGGCATAATTCCTCCACAATAAAAGCACGATCGTGCTGAAAAACATCGGCGTGCTTGCAGGACCCCCATAAAACCTACCAGGAGACAATCCCAATGACCGACCGCCCGTGGCTGGCCGCCTATCCACAAGGTGTTCCCGCAGACATCGACACCACGCAGTACAGCTCCCTTGTGGCGCTGATGGACGAGGCGTTCAAGAAGTACGCCAACCGCGTGGCCTACAGCTTCATGGGCAAGGACGTGACCTACGCCCAGACCGATTCGCTCTCCAGCGCGTTTGCGGCCTATCTGCAGGGCCTGGGGCTGGTCAAGGGCGACCGCGTGGCCATCATGATGCCCAACGTGCCCCAGTACCCCGTGACCGTGGCGGCCGTGCTGCGCGCGGGCTTCGTGGTCGTCAACGTGAACCCGCTGTACACGCCGCGCGAGCTGGAGCACCAGCTCAAGGACTCGGGCGCCAAGGCCATCGTCATCATCGAGAACTTTGCCACCACGCTGGAGCAGTGCATCGCGCACACGCCCGTCAAGCACGTGGTGCTGTGCGCCATGGGCGACCAGCTCGGTCTGCTCAAAGGGACCTTGGTCAACTACGTGGTGCGCAACGTCAAGAAGATGGTGCCCGCCTACAACCTGCCGGGTGCGGTGCGCTTCAATGACGCCGTGGCCCAGGGCACGCGCGGCACCCTCAAGAAGCCCGACATCAAGCCCGACGACATCGCGCTGCTGCAGTACACCGGCGGCACCACGGGCGTGAGCAAGGGCGCCGTTCTGCTGCACCGCAACGTGATTGCCAACGTGTTGCAGTCCGAGGCCTGGAACGAGCCCGTGATGAAGAAGGTGCCCGCAGGTGAGCAGCCCACCAGCATCTGCGCGCTGCCGCTGTACCACATCTTCGCGTTCACCGTGAACATGATGCTGAGCATGCGCACGGGCGGCAAGACCATCCTGATCCCCAACCCGCGCGACCTGCCTGCGGTGCTCAAGGAGCTGTCCAAGCACACCTTCCACAGCTTCCCGGCCGTCAACACGCTGTTCAACGGCCTGGCCAACCACCCCGACTTCAACACCGTCAACTGGAAGAACCTCAAGGTCTCGGTGGGCGGCGGCATGGCGGTGCAGGGCGCTGTGGCCAAGCTCTGGCTCGAAAAGACGGGTTGCCCCATCTGCGAAGGGTATGGCCTTTCGGAGACCAGCCCTTCGGCCAGCTGCAACCCCACCACCAGCACCGAATACACCGGCACCATCGGCGTGCCGCTGCCCAGCACCTCCATGAAGCTGCTGGACGATGAAGGCCGTGAGGTCACCACGCTGGGCGAGCCCGGCGAGATCGCCATCAAAGGCCCGCAGGTGATGGCCGGCTACTGGCAGCGCCCCGATGAAACCGCCAAGGTCATGACCGAAGACGGCTACTTCAAGTCGGGCGATATCGGCGTGATGGATGCGCGCGGCTTCTTCAAGATCGTGGACCGCAAGAAGGACATGGTGCTGGTCAGCGGCTTCAACGTGTACCCCAACGAGGTCGAAGAAGTGGTGGCCAACTGCCCTGGCGTGCTCGAATGCGCCGTGGTGGGCGTGCCCGACGAAAAGACCGGCGAGGCCGTGAAGCTTGTGATCGTGAAGAAGGACCCGGCGCTCACCGAAGCGCAGGTCAAGGAGTTCTGCCGCCACGAGCTCACGGGTTACAAGCAGCCCAAGGTGATCGAGTTCCGCACCGAGCTGCCCAAGACCCCCGTGGGCAAAATCCTGCGCCGCGAACTGCGCGACAAGAAGTGACGCGGCCTGCTGGCACGTCACAATCCCCAGGCGGCTTCGGCCGCCTTTTTTGCGACCGCGCTGCCCAGGGTGGCGCGGGTGTTTTGTGGCCCCATGACATGACCCCAAGGACTTTTGCATGAGCACTGCCATCCTGAGTGCGCTGCCCGAAGAACAGAGCTCGCTGGTGCAACAGCTGGCGCACCCGCAGCGGCTGATGCACGCCGGCCGCGCGTTCTGGCGCGGAGAGCTGCACGACCGCCCGGTGGTGCTGGCGCTGTCGGGCATCGGCAAGGTGGCTGCTGCCACCACGGCCACGGCCTTGATCGAACATTTTGGGGTGGCGCGCATTGTCTTCACGGGCGTCGCGGGTGGTGTCGGCGATGGGGTTCACCGGGGCGATGTGGTGGTGGCGCAAGACTATGTGCAGCACGATATGGATGCCTCGCCGCTGTTCCCTCGGTGGGAGCTGCCGGGATACGCACGCACCCGCCTGGCGTGCGATCCGGCACTGACTGCTATGCTTTTGGAAGCTGCCAACCTATGCGTCACTAGCGCAAGCGGTCTCTGGGCCTTGAAAAATATCCATGGGGGTGCCCATCGGGCGCACCAGGGCCTGGTGGCCAGCGGCGATCGTTTTGTGGCCACCGCACAAGAGTCCGAGCGCCTGTGCACCGCCCTGCGCGCGGCCGGGCACGATGTGCTGGCCGTGGAGATGGAGGGTGCCGCCGTCGCCCAGGTGTGCCATGACTACAGCCTGCCCTTTGCCGCGGTGCGCACCATCTCCGACCGCGCCGACGACGACGCACACGGCGACTTCGCCCAATTCGTGCAGACCGTGGCCAGCCGGTACTCCGAGCACATGGTGCTGTCGTTTTTACAAAAACTATGAAATTGATAGCGGCTAAGGCGTTTTGCACTAGCGCTTGCGGCAGATTTCTCCTCTAAAGAGGACTCCGACGCATGCCATTTGCCACAATGCTCTAAATCGGCGCGACGCTCTACCAGCGCCACCGCGGAACCGGCTTTGCCGGGCCGCTGGAGGCGTCCCCCCTCGAGGGGAAGGCGCGCAGCGCCACAGGGGGGCTACTTCAGCCAGCCCCGTTTGCGGAAGTACCACATGGGCCCGAGCGCGCTCGCCAGCATCAGTCCCAGCGCATACGGGTAGCCCAGCGACCAGTCCAGTTCGGGCATGAACTTGAAGTTCATGCCGTACACGCTGGCGATCAGCGTGGGCGGCAGCAAGGCGACGCTGGCCACCGAGAAGATCTTGATGATCTTGTTCTGGTTGATGTTGATGAAACCGACCGTGGCGTCCATCAAGAAGTTGATCTTGTCGAACAGGAACGCCGTGTGGTTGTCCAGCGACTCGATGTCGCGCAGGATCTGGCGGGCTTCCTCGAACTGCTCGGAGTTGAGCATCTTGGAGCGCATCATGAAGCTCACGGCGCGGCGCGTGTCCATCACGTTGCGGCGGATGCGGCCGTTCAAGTCTTCCTGGCGCGCGATGGCGGCCAGCACCTCGCCGGCGCGGGTGTCGGTCACGTCGCCGGCCAGCACCTGTTTGCTCACGGCCTCCAGCTCGTCGTAGATGTTCTCCAGCGTGTCGGCCGAATACTCGGCGTCGGCGTCGAAGAGCTTGAGCAGCACTTCCTTGGCATCTTCGATGAGGCCGGGCGCGCGGCGTGCGCGCATGCGCAGCAGGCGGAACACGGGCACGTCTTCATCGTGGATGGAGAACAGCACGCCCCGGCTTTTCAGGTTGGTGTTGTGCTGGTTCAGGATGAAGGCCACGCGCACCGAACGGGGGTCTTCGTCGTCATCGATCAAGAAGTCGCTGCGGATGTGCAGCTCGCCGTTGTCTTCCTCGTAGAAGCGGGCGGATTCCTCGATGTCCTCGTCCATCGCATCCTCGGGGATGGACAGGCCGTAGTGCTGCTTGATCCAGCGCTTTTCTTCCAGCGTGGGGGCTTCCAGGTCCACCCAGATCGGCTGGAACTTGGTCAGCTCTTCCAGGGACTCGATTTCTTCCTGGAACAGCCGACCATTGGCGAGCGTAAAGATGTTGAGCATGGGCTCACTCCCTTGTTTTTTGGCATCTGCGGTGTGGGGGTAGGGGTGCTTTCAACCCCACAGCAGTCAAATGCGCCGGGAGCTGAAAGCTACCAACTCGGGTAGGTTTCCAAGGAGCTGTCTCCGTAAAAATTAGGCAAGCGGCGGATTATGGCACCGGGCGATGATCTCGCCGGTCCGGCGGGGGGCATGGAAGGGGGCTGGGGCCCTGCCAACAGGCTCTCAGCCCCCGGCCTCGGCACTGCGCACCATGGCCAGCGCCCGGCACAGGTCGGCCCAGGCGGCGGCCTTGTTGTCCTGCGAGCGCAGCAAAAAGGCGGGGTCGTAGGTCACCACCGCCGGGCACCCGGCCAGCACATGCGGACCTGCGCGCAGGCGGCCCAGGGGCTCGGTGCGGCCCAGCGCCGCGCGTGCCGCCACATGGCCCAGCACCAGCACCATGGCGGGCTGCAGGTGGGCCACGGTGTCGGCAAGGGTGGCCGGGATATCGGCGCTGGCTTCCGTGCCGGGCGCAGACCGTTCCAGCGCCGCCATGAACACGCGCGGGTGCCGGTGCAATTGCATGGCCCGCAGCATGTTGTCGAGCAGGCGGCCCGCATCGCCACCCAGGGGCTCGGCGGGCGTCATGCTCTCGGCCACGATGAGCCAGCCCCGGCCCAGCCCGGCGGGCGTGTGTGCCGGGTCGGCGGTGGGGTAGAGCGCCTGTGCCGGGTGCAGGCGCAGGGCGGGCGTGGCCGTGCCTGTGTTGGCCGGTACAGGAGCGGGCGGTGCGCTGCGGCTGGTGGTGTGGGCTGGGGGCGCTGGGGGGCGCTCGGCGAGCGCAGGGGACGGTGTCTGTGTTTGTGCGCGCGGCGGCGCCATGGCAGGTGCTGCCACGGCCGCAGGAGCCGCAGAGGCGGTTGCCGGGGGCTGGGCGATGGCCTCCTGGGCGGGGGATGGGCCCCACACGGTGACGCCCATTTCTTGCAGCATGGCGCGCTGGCGCGCATCGAGGTGGAGGCTCATACGGAAAGAAATCAGGCCATCGGTGGTTCAGCAGGTACGGGGCGCGGTGCGGGGTCAGAGCGCCAGGCTCATGACCACGGCATCTTCGCGCTGTCCGTGTGCTGCGGGGTAGTAACGCTTGCGGTCGCCCACGCGGCGGAATCCGTGGGTCTGGTAGATCTGCTGGGCGCGCAGGTTGCTCGCCCGCACCTCCAGCCACAGCCATTGTGCACCGCGCCCGCGTGACCACAAGGCCAGGGCGTCCAGCAGCACGCGGGCCCAGCCCTGGCGCTGGTATTCGGGAGTGACGGTGATGTTGAGCAGGTGCACCTCATCCACCCCCATCATGGCCACAAAGTAGCCCAGCAGATGGTCGTCCGCCATCAGGAGCTGCGTCTCGTAGCCAGACGCCATGGCGTCGGTGAAGTTGCCACGTGTCCAGGGGTGCGAATAGGCGCGCTGCTCCACGGCCAGCACGGCATCGAGCCGTGCCAGGGTCAGGGCCTCAAAGCGCGCCTCGGGGCGGTTTTGGCTGGCATCGGACGGCGATGTGGAGGAGGTAGGCAGTGCGCTCATGCTGGATTCGTTCACCCTTTTTTCAGGGCGTCACTGCCGCCTGGGCGGCGCGCAGTGCTGCGCGTTCGGCAGTGGTTTGCGCTACTTTATCGCGGATATAGCGCGGCAGGGCGTCACCAGCGGCCACGGCATGGCCCGCTGCAATCAGCGCGGGCGCCAGGCGCAGCAGGGCCGTGGCGGTGGGCAAAGCAGTGATGTGCGTGGCGGTCGGTGCCAGCCGGTCGCCATAGGCTGCGCGGGCATTGCCGGCTACCGTCCAACCATCTGGCGGCTGCACCGACTCGGGCGCCCCCAGGCCAAAGTCTTCGTCTGCGTGCCAGCGGGCTTCGGCGGGCAACCATTCGCAGCGCGCGTGGTAGACCTCGTCCATGCGGGCATCCAGCACCGCCACCACGTGGGTACAGCCGTGTTGCTGGCGTGCTTCCTCCGCCACGGCCAGCAGGGTGTCCACGGGCAATACCGGCACGCCCTGACCGCCCTTGGCGCCAAAGGCCAGACCCTGGGCCACCGCGCAGGCGGTGCGCAGTCCGGTGAAAGAGCCAGGGCCGCGCCCGAACACCACCGCATCCAGTATGTCGAAAGTCAGGCCCGCCTGCGCCATCAGCGCACGCACGGCGGGGATCAGCGCCGCCGAGGCCTGTGCGCCGCCCGGCCCCTGGTGCTGCCAGACCCCATCGCCATGCTGCACGGCGATGGAGAGGGTGTCGGTGCTGGTGTCAAAGGCGAGCAGATTCATGGGCAGGGTCGGAAGATCTTGGGTGGCGCGGTCGGTGAGCAGGCGCTCAGGAGGTGGCTGTGGCTGGGGTGGATGGGGCCTGGCTTTTGCGCAGCACGCCCAGGAGGATACCGGCGGTGACCAGCAGCAGGCCGGCCACCAGATTCCAGTGCATCGGCTCGTCCAGGAAAATCACCGCCCCCATGGCGGACAGACCGGGCACCAGGGCCGTGATCATGGTCGAGCGCACGGGGCCGTAGTGCTGGATCATGCGCGTGAAACCAATGCCGGAGACCACCACGGAGCCACCACCCTGGAACAGCATCTGGAACGCGATCTCGCTCCATGGCGCCTGGGTCAGGTGGCTGGTGACCGCGCCCAGCCAGACCAGCAGCGCATAGCTGGGCAGGTACACCACGCAGGCAAACGCGGTGATGGCGATGGTGGCCTGCACCGCATCGACCGCGTGGCGCCGCGCCAGCACGCTGTAGGTGGCCCAGGACGACGCGGCCAGCATGAACAGCAGGTCGCCCTTCCAGACGTCCCCGCCCGAAAACGCCGCCAGCAGGCTGCGCCCACCCACCAGCAGGTCGCCCGCCACGATCAGCGCCAGGCCTGCAGCGCGCAGCGGCGTGATGTGGTCGCGCAGCAACCAGGCGGCCAGCAGCGCCGTCCACAGCGGCAAGCTGCCCGGCATGAGCACCGCCGCATGGGTGGCCGGTGCATGGAAGAACCCTGAATAGGCCAGCAGTGCGTACAGCAGCCCGCCAAAGCTGCCCAGCAGCGCCGTGGTGCGCAAGGGCAAGGGGGAGATGCCTGCCAGGCTGGACGGCGGTGCCGAGGCCCCCAATGCCGTCTGGCGCCGTCGCACCATCCACCAGCCCCAGGGCAGCAGCACCAGGCTGGCGCCCACGATGCGCAGCAGTGCGATGTCGAACGGGGTGAGCGTGCGCTGGGCCGAGGCGCGGGCGATGATGATGAAGCCCGTCCAGATGGTGACGGTGACCACGGCCGCCAGCAGGCCGATGGTGCGGGGAGAAAAACGCATCGCGCGATTATCGGCGCCCGCCGCATGCCGTGCTGGCGCGGGGCCTGGTGCGGGTGCGCGGGCGATAGACTCCCCGCCATGTTGTCTGTTTCTGCTCTTTGGCGCCGCCGTGTGCTGCGTGGTGTGGTGGGTTGTGCGGCTGCGTGGCTAGTGGCTGCAGGCGGGGCGGGCCTGGCGGGGGCGCAGACGGGCGGGCCGCCTGCTGGCTCGCTGCCGCCCGAGGTGGAGGCCGCCCTGGCGCGCGCCAGGCTGCCGCGCGAGTCCCTGTCGGTGGTGGTGGTGGACGCGCAAGCTGCCGGCAAGGCCAGCCCGCGCCTTGCGCACCGTGCCCAGGTGCCTGTGAACCCCGCGTCGGTGATGAAGCTGGTGACCACCTATGCAGCGCTGGAGCAGCTGGGCCCCGCCTATGTCTGGAACACGCCGGTGTATGTGCAAGGCACGGTACAGGACGGCAGCCTGCGGGGCAATGTCTACATCCAGGGCCAGGGCGACCCCAAGCTGGTCATGGAGCGGTTGTGGCTGCTGATGCGGCGGCTGCAGGGCCAGGGCATCCAGGTCATCGTGGGCGATATCGTGCTGGACCGCACGGCGTTCGACGTGCCGGACCAGGACCCGGCACGGTTTGATGGCGAGCCGCTGCGGCCCTACAACGCCTCACCGGACGCCCTGCTGCTCAATTACAAATCGTCGGTGATGACCTTTGTGCCCGATGCGGCCGCCGGCCTGGCGCGCGTCCAGTACGACCCGCCTCTGGCTGGAGTGCAGCGCCAGCCCACCGTGGCGCTGGCGGCGCCAGGCGCCGACTGTGGTGACTGGCGGACCGCCCTGCGTGCGGAGTTGTCGGACCCCTCGAAGGTGTCGTTCCAGGGCGTGTACCCCGCTGCGTGTGGCGAGCGGGTGTGGCCGGTGGCGGCGGCCGACCCGCGCGGCTTTGCGGCGCGGGCGGTGGAGGGCATGTGGCGCGAACTGGGCGGCAAGCTCACGGGCAGCGTGCGCGACGGCAAGGTGCCCCCGGGCCTCAAGCCCGCGTTTGTGGTCCCGTCCCCTGCGCTGGCCGAGGTAGTGCGCGACGTGAACAAGTACAGCAACAACGTGATGGCGCAGCAGGTCTTTCTGACCCTGGCGCTGCAAAAAAGCGGCGTGGCCACATTCGACGGCGCCCGCGAGGTGCTGCGCCAGTGGTGGCAGGCCCGCATGGGCGATGCCGACCTGCCGCAGGTGGACAACGGCGCCGGGCTCAGCCGCGACGCCCGCCTGACCGCACAGGCCCTGGCCCGCATGCTGCAGGTGGCGTGGGTATCGCCCGTGATGCCCGAGCTGGTGGCGTCGCTGCCGATCACGGGCGTGGACGGCACGCTGCGCCGCAGCCAGAGCCGTGCTGGCACCGCCCACCTCAAGACGGGCAGCCTGCGCGACGTGATGGCCGTTGCAGGCTATGTGCATGCCGCCAGCGGGCGCCGCTATGTGTTGGTGGCGGTGGTCAACCACGCCAATGCAGGGGCAGCGCGGCCCGTGCTCGACAGCCTCATCGACTGGACGGCGCGTGAGCAGTGAATAATCGCTGCTGCCCTGCGTTTTCCCCACCATGCAACTCCATGAACTGATCGGCTACCTGGCCGCCTGCCTGACCACCTGCAGCTTCGTGCCGCAGGCCCTGCACACCTTTCGCACGCGGGACGTGAGCGGTATCTCGCTGGGCATGTACAGCGTCTTTACCGTGGGGGTCGCGCTGTGGCTGGCCTACGGCCTGGCGCTGGCGGCCTGGCCCATCGTGGTGGCCAATGCCATCACCCTGGCCCTGGCCGGCACCATCCTGGGCATGAAGCTGGTGTACAGCGCACGCCGTCCTGACTGACCGGGCGGGGCCGCCCTGGCGCGCTGTCGCCTAGGTGTCTGGCGAGGCATGGCCTCCCGCGTTATCCCCTATGGATGCTGCAGCGCAGGTGCGCGCACGATGCGTCGTTCTTCACTGACCGAGGTATCCATCCATGACCTATTTCCGCCTTACCTGTGTGGCCGCTGCGGCGGTCCTGCTTGTCGCCTGCGGTGGCTCTGACGACCCGGCGCGCGGCGCACTGATCGACCCCCCTGCCACGCTCACCACGCTCACCGTGGCGCAGATCGACGCGGCCACGGCCAGCAGCGGTCTGCAGGCGATCAGCGGCAAGGCCAAGTGCGATGTGAAGGTGGTGTCGCTGAACTATGCGACCGTGGGGGCCAAGAGCGGCGAAAACACCAACGCCTCGGGCGTGATGCTGGTGCCAGCCGGCAGCTGCACCACTGCAGCCCCGCTGGTGGCCTATGCCAAGGGCACCGATGTGCAAAAGCCCCGCACCCTGGCCAACCCGCAGGACAGCGAAACCTTCCTGCTAGCGGCCATGTACGCCGCGCAGGGCTATGCCGTGGTGGCCACCGACTACCTGGGCTTTGCCAAGTCGGGCTACAGCTATCACCCCTACCTGCATGCCGACTCGGAAGCCACCTCGGTCATCGACTCGGTGCGTGCTGCACGCAATGCGGCGGGCACGGTGGGGGCCACGCTGTCTGGCAAGGTGATGTTCACCGGGTACTCGCAGGGCGGCCACTCGTCCATGGCAGCGCAGCGCGCAGCCGAGCGGGACTACGGCAACGAATTCAATGTGGTCGCAGGCGCGCACCTGGCAGGCCCCTACAACCTGTCGGGCTCGCTGCGCATTCCGGACGCGATCGCGGGCGTGCAGTTCTTTGTGCCCTACCTCGTCACGGCCTGGCAGAAGGTCTATGGCAACGTCTATACCGACGTGAAGGATGTGTTCAAGGCGCCGTACTCCGGCTACATCGAGAACCTGCTGCCCAACCCCACGCTCAACTACACCACCCTGGTGACCACGGGCACGCTGCCGTCGGGCACACCGAACCAGGCGCGTGACGCGCTGTTCCAGTCGGCGTTCATCACCGGCTCCCAGACCAGCACCACCCACCCGCTGTACCTGGCGGCCAAAAAGAACGACCTGCTGGGCTGGACACCCAAGGCGCGTGTGATGCTGTGTGGCGGTGCTGGCGACCCCACCGTGCCGCCGGCCGTTCACATGGTCGTCATGAAAGCCGACTTTGACAGCCGGGGTGTGACGAACGTCAACACAGTCGATGTAGACGCTGCCATCCAGGCCACCTACGGCCCTGGCGGCAAGGCACCCACCGACCCTAACTCGGCAGCCTTTGCCACCTACTACGGCAGCTACCACGGCACCTACGAGCCGCCGTTCTGCCATGCGCAGGCCAAGGCCGTTTTCGACACCGTCAAATGACAGCCGTGATGCCTGCGTGAAGCCCCAAAGGGTTCGCAGGCTTTTAGAACCCCACCCCTAAGCCCCACCGGTGTTTACCCGGTGGGGCTTTTTTGCGCTGGCGAATATGATTTGCCACGAATAGCACGGTCGTTCTATTTTTACGATAACAGGAGTGATACCGATGGTTTTTCAGCGCAAGGCTTTGTGGGTTTCTCTGGCGGCAGCATCGCTGCTGCTGGCGTGTGGGGGCGGCGGTGCCGACACCTCGCCGGTGGCGCCCATCAAGACCGTCAAGGTCATGGGTGACAGCATTGCCGACAGCGGCACGTTTGGCTTCAAGTTCACGGTGCAGGGCAGTGCCCCCACAGGCCCGGCGTCCACACCCATCTGGCCCGAGCTGGTGGCCAGCAGCTACGCAAACACGCTCTGCCCCCGCTATGTGTCCACCGGCAGCGCGTTCAACAACGCGGCGGGCTGCACCAACTACGCCATTGGTGGCGGTCGCATCAACAACTTCACGGCGCCTGCATCGCCTGTCTCCATCGTCAAGCAGCTGACCGATGCAGGGGCCGACGGCTTCAGCGCGGGGGACCTGTTGCTGATCGACGGCGGTGGCAACGACGCTGCGGACCTCATCGGCGCCTACCTGTCGGCCTCCAAGGATGGCGGCAAGGCCTTCGGTGCGGTGCTCTCCACCCTGTTGCCTGCGGCCACTGTGAACGCCGGCCTGGCGGGCGGTGCTACGGGCCAGGCCCAGGTGGGCGGCGCCTACATGGTGGCGCTGGCTGACAAGTTCCACGACGCGATCGAAGCCAATGCCTTGAGCAAGGGCGCGCAGCGTGTGGCGGTGCTCAACATGCCCGCCATCGACAAGACGCCGCGCCTGCAGCAGGTGCTCGGTGGCATCACGGCGTCGGCCGGCGCCGCCGCGAGCGCGCAGGTGCAGGGCCTGCTCAAGGCCTGGCTCGAAGCCTTCAACGCCCAGCTGGCCAAACGTTTTGCGGGCAACAGCAAGGTGGTGGTGGTGGACTTCTACACCTCGTTCAACGACCAGGTGGCCAACCCTGCGCAGTTCGGGCTGACCAATGCCAAGAACACCGCATGCCCCATCACCGGCCAAGGTGCTGACGGCCTGCCCACCTATACCTTCCCCACGTGCACAGCGGCAGCTTTGTCGGCACAGACGCCGCCCGCAGGCGCCACGGGCGGCGCGGACTGGTGGAAGACCTATGCGTTCTCCGACAGTTTCCACCCCACGCCGTATGGCCACCAGCTGGTCAGCCAGTTGGTCTCGCGTTCGCTGGCCCGTGCGGGTTGGCTGTAATCGGCTGTTGAAGGGTTCAAACACCATGCAAAACAAAACCATCACCCCTTCCCTGGCTGGCGCTGTGGCTGCACTGGCGCTCACCCTGTCGGGCGGCGCGCAGGCCCAGACCGCTGGCAGCTGGCTGGTGCGCGCGGGCGCCACGCAAATCGCGCCCCAGGTCACCAGTGGCGACCTGTCCGCGCCCAGCTTCACGGGCACCAAGGTGGACGTGCATGCCGACACGCAGCTGGCTGGCGGCATCACCTACATGCTCACCGACCACTGGGCGGTGGACGTGCCCCTGGCACTGCCTTTCAAGCACAACATCATGGGCGCCGGAGCCATCGCCGGCGTGGGCAAGATCGGCGAGGTCAAGGTGCTGCCCATGACCGTGTTCGCGCAGTACCGCTTTCTGGAGGCCAATGCGCGGGTGCGCCCCTACGTGGGCCTGGGCGTGACCTACGCCAAGTTCTTCAAGGAGCGCGGCACCGCAGCGCTGACAGGGCTCACCGGCGGCAGCCCTTCGCGCCCCACCACGCTGAGCGCTGAATCCCGGTTTGGCCTCACGCCGCAGGTCGGTGTGAGCATTGCGCTCAACGACCAGTGGTCGCTGGATGTGGCGTACTACAAGACCTTTGTGAAGACCCGCAACACCCTGTCCACGGGCCAGACCATCGACGTCAAGCTCAACCCCAATGTGGTGGCGCTGGGCGTGGCGTATCGGTTCTGACCTTCATCCGGGGCAGATCGATGGCCCACAAAAAAGCCGCCCACTGGGCGGCTTTTTGCTGGGTGGAGCGCGGAGCGCGCCGGCTTACCAGCGTGCGCGCAGGCGGTCGTAGGCGTAGGTGCCAAACTGGCGCTGGGCCGATGGCGTGAGGTACACGCTGTCGGCAAACACGAACGAGGTGGCGTTCGCGCCCGACAGCAGCGTGGACGACGTGCACAGGGCCGAATTGACCTGGCCCGCGCCGATGCCGATACCGTTGTTCGCGTCCACCGACGTGCACACTGCTGCCGTGGAGTTGTTGAAGCCGTAGTTGCCAGGCACGCTGGTGTACAGGTTCACGTAGTAGGCCGAGTCCACGTACAGCACGTTGGCGCCCAGGTCCACGATGCCCACCAGCAGGCCTTCGTTGAAGCGGCTGCTGGCGTTGCTCAGCAGGGCTTCGCGGCCAATGGTCTTGGCCCAGGGGGTCTTGCTCAGGTCGTAGGTGCCGGTCACCACCACATACTTGGCGCCCGCCGTCACCAGGCGGCGCACCTGTGCAGCCAGGTCCTCCCCAGCCTTGCGGGCGGCGGCCACCATGGCGTCCTGGGTCTGGGTGCCTGCGTTCACAGCGGCCATGCCGGCGATCACGTCGCTGACACCGCCGCTCACCATCACCACATCAGTGGCTGCAAAGCTGCCGCTAGCCAGGAAGGCGTCGATCTGTTCGGTGACGGTGCGGGTGCTGGCATTGCCGGCCGCATCGGGCTTGGCGCTGACGCGGGCATTGCCAGTGGCGTAGCTCAGGCCGCCTGCAGAGACCGGGGCGAGCGACTTGCCGTAGTTGGCCACCACCTGCAGGGTCCAGTTGTTGACGCTGCCGTCATTGACGGTGTAACGCGAGCCGTTTTGCCCCACATCGTTCATGGCGTCGCCGAACGCAATGAAGCGCTGGGGCGTGATGGCCGATTCGGTGGTGCTGGAACCGCAGGCCGCGAGCAACGCGGCCGACGCACATGCGGCGACCATGATGGTGCGGCGCATCCAATTTGCTGCCATGTATTTCTCCAGAAAAGTGGGGGGTAGTTTAACGACGCAAAGTCAACGGATGTAAAGCGGCGCCATCGTGCCCGGTCAGGCGGCGGAGGCGCGCTGCAGGCGGTCGCGCACGCCCTCCCAGTCGGGGCTCGCCGGCGGGGTCTCGATCCAGATCAGCTTCACGCCCTCGTCGTCAAAACCGCGCAGCACAGCGAACAGCTGCTGCGCCGTGGCAGCCGCGTCATCGGGCATGCGCCGCATGACCAGCTTGGAGGACCGACTGCGCAACGCAGCGCGGGCATAGATCGCAATGTGGGCGGCATCGGTACCCAGCAGGTCCAGGCTGGTCTGCAGCGCCTTCGCGTCCATCAGCCGCACCTTGGCGCTGGGGGCATAGTGAGCCTCCAGCGTGCCCGAGGCGCGGGGTGTGGCCGTGGGGATGTCTTCCTTGGACAGCGGGGCCATGCCGCAAGCGGCCGCAATCTGCGCCCGGGTGATGGCGCCGGGCCGCAGCAGCACGGGCACACCACGCGTGCAGTCCACGATGGTGCTTTCAATGCCCACGTCGCAGGGCCCGCCGTCCAGCACCAGCAGGTCGGCGCCCAGCTCGTCCTGCACATGCTGGGCGGTGGTGGGGCTCACGCGGCCAAAACGGTTGGCACTGGGGGCGGCAACGCCCCACACGGGAGGGCCGCCGGCCTCATTGCTGTCGCCAGCGGCTGCGCAGGCCACCAACAGTGCGTGGGCCACGGGGTGCGCGGGGCAGCGCAATCCCACGCTGTCCTGCCCGCCGGTGGCGGCGGTGGCTACGCCGGGCAAGCGCGGCAGGATGAGCGTGAGCGGGCCGGGCCAGAAGGCATCAACGAGCTTTTGTGCAAAGCCGGGCACTTCACTGGCGAAATGCGCAATGCCCTCGGCATTGGCCACGTGCACGATCAGCGGGTGGTCGCTGGGCCGCCCCTTCGCGGCAAAGATCTGCGCCACGGCGGTATCGCTGCTGGCATCGGCCGCGAGGCCATACACCGTTTCGGTGGGGAGACCCAGCAGGGCGCCGCTGCGCACTGCGCGTGCAGCGGTGGCGATGGCCTGGGGGTCGTTGCCGTCGAGAATCATGGAAACAGCCTGGCTCAGAAGGGCTCGATGCCCAGCAGTGCTGCGGCCTGCAGGGCCGTGGCGCGCGCAGCCTCGGGGGTGGCGGCGGTGATGTTCAGGTGCCCCATCTTGCGGCCGCGCTTGGCGTCGCGCTTGCCATACAGGTGCAGGTGGGTGCCGGGCAGGGCCAGTACCTGGGCCCAGGGCGGGGTCTGCGCCGCGTCGCCGTGGGCAAACCACAGGTCGCCGAGCAGGTTCAGCATGACGGCGGCGCTGTGCTGGCGCGGCTGCGTCAGCGGCAGGCGGGCCATGGTGCGCACCTGCAGCTCGAACTGCGACACATCGCAGGCGTTCTGGCTGTAGTGGCCGCTGTTGTGCGGGCGCGGGGCGATCTCGTTGACCACCAGGCTGCCGTCCTGCAGCACGAAGAACTCCACACACAGCACGCCCACATACTGCAGGCCTTCTGCTACAGATTTTGCAGCGGCTACCGCTTGATCCACTAGCGCTTGCGGCAGATTTCCTTCATAAACCTCGGTCACGGCCAGGATGCCGTCGCGGTGCAGGTTGCGCTGCACCGGCAGGTGCACCATCGTCCCATCGGCACCACGCGCCACGATGACGGAGCATTCCAGCTGCAGCGGCAGCATCTTCTCCAGCACGCAGGCCACTTGGCCGACCGAATCCCAGGCGGTGGCCAGATCGGCGGGCGTCTTCACGCGCACCTGGCCCTTGCCGTCGTAGCCCATGCGGGCCGTCTTGAGGATGCCGGGCAAAAGGTGGGGGGATACGGCGGCCAGTTGCTCTGCGGTTTCGATCACGGCATAGGGCGCGCAGGGCACGCCGCAGGCCACAAAGTGCGCCTTCTCGCGTGCACGGTCCTGCGCCACCGACACAGCGCTGGCGGCGGGCGACACGGGGCGTTGCGAGGCCAGGGTGGCCAGTGCAGCGGCGGGTACGTTCTCGAACTCGGTGGTCACCGCATCCGACAGGCGGGCCAGCTCGGCCAGGCCCTGCGGGTCTTCGTAACCTGTCTGGATGTGGTGGTGGCTCACCAGCCCGGCAGGGCTGGTGGGGTCGGCATCGAGCACGGCCGTGAAGTAGCCCATGGCCTGGGCCTGGTGGACGAACATGCGGCCCAGCTGGCCGCCACCCAGAACACCCAACGTCGATCCGGGGAGCAAAGGTTGCGTGGCGGCGCTCATGCGGCGGGCGGCAGGGTCATGTTGCGGGCCACTTCCGTCTGCTCGGCGCGGAAGGCTTCCAGGCGCTGGCGCAACTCGGGGCTCTCATTGGCCAGCAGGGCCACAGCAAACAGGGCGGCATTGGCCGCACCGGCGGTGCCGATGGCAAACGTCGCCACGGGGATGCCTTTGGGCATTTGTACGATGGAGTGCAGCGAATCCACACCCTGCAGGTGGCGGCTGGCCACGGGCACGCCCAGCACGGGCACGGTGGTCTTGGCGGCGATCATGCCGGGCAGGTGGGCAGCACCGCCGGCCCCGGCGATGATGGCCTTCAGCCCCCGGCCGGCGGCGGCCTCGGCGTAGGCAAACATGTCGTCGGGCATGCGGTGGGCCGACACCACGCGGGCCTCATGCGCGATGCTGAACTGTTCAAGGATTTGCACTGCATGCTGCATGGTGTCCCAGTCGCTGCTGGAACCCATGACCACGCCGATCTGGATGGGTTTCATGGTGTGGAGGGTGCTGGCCGGCAGGCCTTGCCTGCCCAGCCGCTGTAGGTAGAACCCGCGATTTTACTTTTTGCGCCTCCCTGGCGGGTGTGGGGCTGTTTCGATGGGCCAAAATAGCGCGCAAACCGCTCCATAGGCCCCGGGCCCCACACCATCATGATTGACGTCACCGTAGAGAACTTTGAAGCCGAGGTGGTTGCCGCCTCGATGAACGTGCCCGTGCTGGTGGACTTCTGGGCGCCCTGGTGTGGCCCCTGCAAGTCCCTGGGGCCGGTGCTGGAGAAGCTGGAGACGGAATACGCGGGCCGCTTCAAGCTCGCCAAGATCGACTCCGACCAGGAGCAGCAGCTGGCGGGCATGTTCGGTATCCGCAGCATTCCTACCTGCGTGCTGCTGATGAACGGGCAGCCTGTCGATGGTTTCATGGGCGCTTTGCCCGAAGGCCAGGTGCGCGCCTTCCTCGACAAGCACGTCCCCACCGCTGAGGAGATGGTGGCCGAGGCCGAGGAAGAAGAGGCGCAGGAAGCTCTGGCCGAAGGTGATACCGGCACCGCATTGGAGAAGCTGCAGCATGCCGTCGTGACCGACCCCGCCAACGATGACGCGCGCTTTGACTACGTCAAGCTGCTGCTGCAGCTGGGGCGCGAGGACGATGCCAAGGTGGCTTTTGCTCCCGTGATTGCCAAGGCCGCCATGTCGCGCAAGCTGGGGGCCCTCAAGGCCTGGATGGATGCTCTTGATTTTGTAGCGTCTGGCGCATATGACGCTAGCGCTGAGGCCGGATTTGATGCAAAAATCGCCGCGAACAAGCGGGATTTCGACACCCGCTATGCCCGCGCCCGCTGGCTCATCTCCCAGCAGCGCTGGACCGACGCCATGGACGAGCTGCTCGAAATCCTCATGCGCGACAAGACGTGGAGCGAAGAGATCGCCCGCAAGACCTACGTCGCCATCCTCGAACTGATCGAGGCGCCCAAGCCCAAGGTCGCCGAGGGCCAGATCCCCCCCGAAGACCCGGTGGTGGCCACCTACCGCCGGCGGTTGTCGAGTGTCGTGCTGAGCTGAGGGCTCAAGAGGTTGCAGTGGTAAACGGCGCGACGCAGGCGCTCTCCATCCAATTGCCACCCTGGCGCAATGGGTCACGTCTAGGCTGCCTACGCCGCGGGCTATATGGCGGCGTTGTGGTGTGGATACTGGGGGTGACTGGTTGCGTGACGCGTCCCCCTGCTCCAGACGCCGTGGTTACGGGGGTGGCGCTTTCGCGAGAGCGTGTCATGCTGCCGCCCGAGGCTGTTTTTGAGGCCACTTTGCTTGATGTGACCCAGCCAGACCAGCCGCCCGTCGTTTTGGGGCGCCAGCGCCGCCAACCTGCAGGTCAGCCCCCTTACGCGCTGTGGATTCCCTACCCCTCTGCGGGGTTTGTGCCCAAGGGGCGTTATGAGGTGCGAACCACCGTCACCTTGGAGGGGCGATTGCTTCTGGCCAGCGACAGGCGCTACCCCGTGCCGCAGGACGCGGCCTACCGCCATGTTGATGTTCAAATGCAGCGGCTGCTGCCGCTAGCTGCCACTGTGGAGGCGTCCGTGCCCCTGCTGCTGACCCATTGGCGGCTCGTCGAAATGGCTGGGGAGGCCCTATCCCGCCCTGCCGATGGTGTGACGGTGCCCCATCTGGTTTTCCAGGCAGATGAGCCGCGGGTGGCAGGCTCGGGCGGCTGCAACCGCTTTCTCGCCGACTATGAGTTGCAACCTCAGAGCGGACACCTGCGCATGGGGCAGCTCGTGTCCAACATCAGCTTGTGCCTGCAAAGCAGTGGGCTAGAGACCCAGTATTTTGAGGCGCTGCTGGCGGTGCGGGGCTTTCGCCAGGTCGGCACGCAGCTCTTGCTACGGGGGGCCGAAGGCGAGCAATTGCTGCGTTTTGAAGCCGTCGAAACGCCACCGGGCTAGGTTTCAAAGGGGCTTTTGGCGGGTGCCACTCCCACAGCAGATTTATGCCGATGTCAGCCGCTCCAGGGCCTCACGGTACTTTGCCGCCGTCTTTTCAATCACCGCCTGGGGCAGGCGGGGCGATGGAGGGGTCTTGTCCCAGGGCTTGCCGTTGACCTGGGCCTGCTCCAGCCAGTCGCGCACAAACTGCTTGTCGTAGCTGGGCGGGTTCTCCCCCTTGGCCAAGGCTTCAGTGTAGCCCTCCACGGGCCAGTAGCGGGAGCTGTCGGGGGTCAGCACCTCGTCCATCAGCACCAGCGTGCCGTCAGGGGCCAGGCCAAACTCGAATTTCGTGTCGGCAATGATCATGCCCTTGGTGAGCGCGATGTCGGCCGCGGCCTTGTAGATGGCAATGCTCAGATCGCGGATGCGGGTGGCCAGGTCCAGGCCAATCATCTCCACCGTGCGCTCAAAGGTGATGTTCTCATCGTGCTCGCCCATGGCGGCCTTGGCGGCGGGCGTGTAGATGGGTTCGGGCAGCTTGGCGGCGTTGGTCAGGCCTTCGGGCAGGGGCACGCCACAGACCGAGCGCGATTCCTGGTATTCCTTCCAGCCGCTGCCAGCCAGGTAGCCGCGCACCACGGCTTCGACCGGAATGGGTTGGAGGCGCTGGACCAGCATCGAGCGGCCACGGATTTGAGGGGCTTCCTCGGGGCTCACCACGCTCTCGGGTGCGTCGCCTGTGAGGTGATTGGGGCAGATGTGGCCGAGCTTGTCGAACCAGAACAGGGCCATTTGGGTGAGCAGCTCGCCCTTGCCGGGGATAGGCTCGCCCATGATGACGTCGAAGGCGGACAGGCGGTCGCTGGCCACCATCAGGATGCGGTCATCGCCCACGGCGTAGTTGTCACGCACCTTGCCGCGTGCCAGCAGGGGCAGCGAAGTCAGGGCCGAAGTGTGCAGGGCGGTGGAGCTGGGCTGGGTCATGGTGTCGGTGTGGGCGGTGGGTGTCCGCTGCGGGCAGTCCGAAGAACGTGGGGGAAAGGGGGCGCGGCAGGGGAGGCCTGGACGCAACCGATGGATTTTACGCGCCGCTCTGAAGGGCGGCGGTTTCCGCGGGGAATGCGCCGAGAAGGGTGTGTTCCGGGCAGGCATGCGGCACACTGGGCGGCCCTGAACCTGCCTGGGCCCCTGCGGCCGTCTGCTGTGTCTTCTTCTACGCCTGAGCTTTCTCCCCGCCGCGAACTGTGGCTGCTGCTGACGCTGGCAGGCATCCAGTTCACCCACATCCTGGATTTCATGATCATGATGCCGCTGGGCCCGCAGCTCACGCAGCTGTTTGCGATCACCGACGCGCAGTTTGGTTTGCTGGTGTCTGCCTACACGCTGTCGGCGGGGGCGTCAGGCCTGCTGGCTTCGACTTACATCGATCGCTTCGGTCGCAAGCGGCTTCTGCTGGTGCTCTATGGCCTGTTTGGGCTGGCGACGCTGGCGTGTGGCCTCGCGCCCACGTACGGCACGCTGATGGTGGCACGCATTCTCGCGGGGACTTTTGGCGGCGTGCTGTCGGCCTTGTCGCAGACCATCGTGGCGGACGTGGTGCCCTTTGAGCGGCGCGGGCGTGCCATGGGCATCGTGATGACGTCGTTTTCTGTGTCCACGGTGGCTGGCGTGCCCCTGGGGCTGATCCTCGCGCAGTACGGGGGCTGGAACCTGCCGTTCATTGGCATTGCCGCCATGGTGGGAGTGCTGGCCGTGCAGGCGGCCCGCACGCTACCGACCATGGCGGGCCATGTTCAGGCTGCCAACGGGCGTTCTGTGCTGAGCGGTATCACCCTGGTGCTGGCGGATGGCAACCACCGTTGGGCATTTCTGTTCTCGGCGTTGCTGATGTTTACAGGTTTTACGGTGATTCCCTACATCACCATTTACATGCAGACCAATGCGGGTGTGCGCGCCGATCAGGTGCCGCTGGTGTACCTGTGTGGCGGGGTGGTGACCTTGTTCACGGCACGGCTGTTCGGGCGCATGACAGACCGGCATGGCAAGGTGCCCACCTTCCGGTGGCTGGCCCTCGCAGGCCTTCCCTGCATCCTGGGTATCACGCTGGTGCAGGGGTTGCCGCTGTGGGGCGTGTTGATGGTGTCCACGCTGATGTTCACTTTTGTCAGTGGCCGCATGATTCCGGGCATGGCCATCATTGCCTCTGCGGCGCACGCGCCTTTGCGGGGGACCTTCATGACGCTGAACGCCTCCGTGCAATCGGCGGCGATGGGTGTTGCTTCTTTTGTGGGAGGGGTGCTGATCAGCCGTGATGCGCAGGGGCTGGTACAGAACTACTGGGTGGCTGCGCTGGTGGGCATCGGCGCCAGCCTGCTGTCGATGCTGGTGGTGGGGCGCCTCACGCTGCATGGCGCGGTGCCGTCGGCACGGTGACAAGGGAGGGGTTTGCGCTGCACTTTGGCCAGCCCCTTCAATCCGTCCATTGTGCGCGCTTTTCGGGTGCTTGGCACCTTGCCGGGCATAACCCAGCGGCCTGCGGCGGTATGGGATTGCATTTCAGGGAGGGCAGGGGCATAGTGAACCCACGACGTCAACAACAGATGCATCCAAGTTCGCCGAGCCGCTCCTCTGATCCAGGACGGCGTTTTTCCACCGAGAGCCACAGGAGACTTATTTATGAACTTGACGATCAGCGGTCACCACCTCGAAGTTACTCCCGCCTTGCGCAACTACGTCACCACCAAGCTGGACCGGATCACCCGCCATTTTGACCAAGTTGTCGATGTCAAGGTACTGCTGACGGTAGAGAAGCAAAAGGAAAAGGAAAAGAGACAGCGAGCGGAATGCAACATCCACGTGAAGGGCAGCGACCTGTTTGCCGAAAGCTCCCACGCCGACCTGTATGCGGCTGTGGACGAACTGGTCGACAAGATGGACCGTCAGGTGGTCCGCCACAAGGACCGTTTGCAAGATCACCACCACGAAGCCGCCAAGCGCGAACTGCACGCTTGATGCGCCAGCCCTGAGCCTGGCACAGCAGCCGCCCCTCTCGGGCGGTTTTTTTGTTGCCTGACGCGCCGCGCTCAGGGTTTTCGCCAATATGTGCATAATTGTTACCCTTGACCATGAACCGACTCGCCTCCATCCTGCCCTCCGCTCAAGTGCTTGTGAGCGTGGACGCCACCAGCAAGAAGCGTGCTTTTGAAGAAGCGGGTCTGCTGTTCGAGAGCCAGCACGGCCTCTCCCGGGCGCTGATCACCGACAGTCTGTTTGCACGCGAACGCCTGGGCTCCACCGGTCTCGGTCATGGCGTAGCCATTCCCCATGGGCGCATCAAAGGCCTCAAGGCCCCGATGGCGGCCGTGTTTCAGTTGCTCAATCCCATTGGGTTCGATGCGCCGGACGAGTTGCCGGTGGGTCTGCTGATCTTTTTGCTGGTGCCCGAGGCGGCCACGCAAAAACACCTGGAAATCCTCTCCGAGATTGCCGAGTTGCTCAGCGACTCTGCATTGCGCGAAAAGCTCAAGGCCTGCGCTGATGCCGCCGAACTGCACGGCATGATCGCGGGCTGGCAATCCACCCAAACGGCCTGAGTGCTTTCCCCGCCGCCTGCGCTGATCACCCTGACTGACCTGCCGTGAAGCCCAATGTTGTCAGCGCCGATGTTCTTTTCGAGGAATTTCGCGGCCCCCTGAAGTGGGAGTGGGTGGCAGGTCTCGGAGCGTCCGAGCGCCGTTTTGACGAAGTGGCTGTGCGCTCCGCGCGTTCCGGCGCTGACTTGGTCGGCTATCTCAACTACATCCATCCGTACCGGGTTCAGATCCTCGGCGAGCGCGAGATTGCGTACCTGAGCAACGCCTCCCCTGACGATTGCAAGCGCCGCATCGCCCGTATAGTGACGCTGGAACCTCCCGTGCTCGTGCTGGCCGACAACCAGACCGCACCCGACGCGCTGGTGTCGATGTGCGAGCGCGCGCAGATTCCGATGTTTTCCACGCACGAGTCGTCGGCGTTTGTCATTGACGTGCTGCGCGCCTACCTGTCCAAGCACTTCGCTGATCGCACCACCATGCACGGCGTGTTCATGGATATTCTGGGCCTGGGCGTGATGATCACCGGCGAGTCGGGCCTGGGCAAGAGCGAGCTGGGCCTGGAGCTGATCTCGCGTGGCAACGGCCTGGTGGCCGACGATGCCGTGGACCTGTTCCGCATCAACCAGACGACCATCGAGGGCAAGTGCCCCGAGCTGCTGCAAAACCTGCTGGAAGTGCGCGGCATCGGCCTGCTCGATATCCGCGCCATCTTTGGCGAGACGGCGGTGCGCCGCAAGATGCGCCTCAAGCTCATCGTGCACCTGGTGCGCAAGGAGACGCTGGAGCGTGACTACGAGCGTCTGCCCTACGAGCCGCTCACGCAGGACGTGTTGGGCGTACCGGTGCTCAAGGTCGTGATCCAGGTGGTCGCCGGCCGCAACATCGCCGTGCTGGTCGAGGCCGCCGTGCGCAACACCATCCTGCAACTGCGCGGCATCGACACCTACCAAGAGTTTGTCGAACGCCATCGCCGCGCCATGGAGCGCGATACGGGCGGCTAGCGGCGCTCAGGCCACCGAAACTGGCGCGGCCCATACCAGCGCCGTCGCGCAAGGGCCGCCCCGCCGCGCCGGGAGCGTCCCCCTCGGTGGGAAGACGCCGAAGGTGGCTCAGGGGGAGTCATTTCTTAGCGCAGTCGGCGCACTGTCCGTACAGCGCCATGGTGTGGTCCTGCACCAGCCAGCCCTTGGCTTTGGCCACAGCGTGCTGCCGCTTTTCGATCTCGGGGTCGTAAAACTCTTCCACCTTGCCACACGAAGTGCAGATGAAGTGGTCGTGGTGTTGCCCTTCGTTGAGCTCGTACACCGCCTTGCCGCTCTCGAAATTGCTGCGGATCAGGATGCCAGCCTGCTCGAACTGTGTGAGCACCCGGTACACGGTGGCCAGTCCGATGTCCGAGCGCTCTTCCAGCAGCACGCGGAACACGTCTTCGGCCGTCATGTGGCGCTGCGCACCCTTCTGGAAAATCTCCAGAATCTTCAGTCGGGGCAGTGTGGCCTTGAGTCCCGTGCTTTTGAGTTCGTCGATATTGGTCATGGCTGGCTCTTTCGGGGGCGGGCAACCGGCTCAGGGTCCGGAGGGGCTGCCGCTACAATGGGACGATCATATCCTTTGGCCTTTTACCCATGCCCGTCCAAGCCCGTTACAGCGCCCGTCTGGGCCTGGTTGTGTTGATCGGTGCCAGCATGGCCGCCCTGACCGGTTGCGGCAGTCTGGATGGCGCCAGCAGCCGCATCGCCAACATCGTCAAGCCCTACCGGGTGGACGTGGTGCAGGGCAATTTCGTGTCCCGCGAGCAGGTCGAAGCCCTGCAGCCCGGCATGAGCCGCCAGCAAGTGCGTGAGATTCTCGGGACGCCGCTGGTCACCAGCCTGTTCCATGCGGACCGCTGGGAGTACGTGTTCACGCTCAAACGCCCTGGCGAAGAGATTCAGACCCGCAAGCTGACCGTGTTCTTCAAGGGCGATGCCCTGGAGCGCTCCGAAGGCGATGAAATGCCGACCGAGACCGAGTTCGTCGCCACGCTGGGTGCGCGCGACGGTGCCAAGGGCAAGGTGCCGGTGCTGGAGGCCACGCCGGAGCAACTGGCCAAGTACCCGGTCAAGGAGCGCCCCGCGCCAGCAGCGGCCACACCGCCGGCATTGCCTGCCGCCACCAGTTACCCGCCGCTCGAAGCGCCCGCGCGCTGAACCTTGCGGCCCTGGCAGTGAGCCCGGTGCGCTGGCTGCCCTATCAATGAACAGGACCTTTTCATGACCGCGACTTCTTCGCCTGCGGCTCCCGCGGCATCCCCCCTCCGTGTAGCCGTCGCCGGGGCTTCGGGCCGCATGGGCCGCATGCTGATCGAGGCCATCCGCGCCAGTGACGACTGCGTGCTGGCCGGTGCACTGGATGTGGCCGCCAGCCCGGCCATCGGCTCGGACGCCACTGCCTTTCTGGGCTATGCCAGCGGTGTGGCCATCACGGCCGACGTAGCGGCCGGCCTGAAGAACGCCGAGGTGCTCATTGACTTCACCCGCCCCGAGGGCACGCTGGCCCACCTGGCCGTGTGCAGCCAGCTGGGCGTGAAGGCCGTCATCGGCACCACCGGCTTCACAGAGGCGCAAAAGGCCGAACTCGACGCCTACGCACAGCGCACCGCCATCATGTTCTCGCCCAACATGAGCGTGGGTGTAAACGTCACGCTCAAGCTGCTGCAAATGGCCGCCAAGGCCATGGCCACGGGGTACGACATCGAAATCATCGAAGCCCACCACCGCCACAAGGTCGATGCACCCTCGGGCACCGCGCTCAAGATGGGCGAGGTGATTGCCGAGGCCCTGGGCCGCGACCTCAAGGACTGCGCCGTGTACGCCCGCGAAGGCGTGACGGGCGAGCGCGACCCCTCCAGCATCGGCTTTGCTGCCATCCGTGGTGGCGACATCGTGGGCGACCACACCGTGCTGTTTGCGGGCATCGGCGAGCGCATCGAGGTCACGCACAAGTCCTCCAGCCGCGCCACGTACGCGCAGGGGGCCTTGCGCGCTGTGCGCTTCCTGGCGGCCCACAAGACTGGCATGTTCGACATGTTCGACGTGCTGGGCTTGCACTGATCCGCCGACTCCCATGGACGCGCTCCACTGGTGGCGCCAGGGCGATGCCGTGACGCAAAGTGCGGCACTGGTCTTGCTGGCCATGTCGGTGGCAAGCTGGGTGGTCATTGTGTGGAAGCTGCGGCTCATGCGCCGCGCCAGTGCCGACGTGGCCCGCTGCACGGCCGCGTTCTGGCAGGCGCCCTCGCTGGCCCTCGCGCAGCAACGTTTGCAGTCTTTTGACCGGGATGCGCTAGTGCTTCCTTTGGTGGTTGCTGCAAATTTGATAGCGAATCACTACAGCATGGCCCAGCCCACGCTGGCCACGGCAGGCAGCCTGTCGCAGCGGCTCACGCGGGTGCTGCGCGATGCCCTGCACGATGTGCTGGGACGCCTGCAGTTTGGCCAGGTGCTGCTGGCCACGGTGGGCTCCACGGCGCCTTTTGTGGGGCTGCTGGGCACCGTGTGGGGCATCTACCATGCGCTCACCGCCATGGCAGGCGCGGGGCAGATCACCATTGATCGCGTTTCCGGCCCGGTGGGCGAGGCCCTGGTCATGACGGCGGCCGGACTGGCTGTGGCCATCCCTGCCGTGCTGGCCTACAACGTGTTTGGCCGCCTGATCGGCCGCATCGAGGCCGACCTGGAAGGATTCGCGCGCGATCTGCGCGAACTGCTCATCGACACGGCCCCAGTCCAGAGTTTGGCTGGCACCACAGAAGGCCTGAGCAATGCGAGCCGACCCGCCGCCGGGCCGCTCCAAGGCGGGTCAGCCCCCTTGGGGGGCAGCGAACCACGCGCAGCGGGGAGCGTGGGGGCATGAGTTTCGGACGACTCGAACGAACCACCGGGCCGCAGCCCATGAGCGACATCAACATGACGCCGCTGGTGGACGTGATGCTGGTGCTGGTGGTGATCTTCATCCTCACGGCGCCGCTGCTGGCCAGCTCCGTTCGGCTGGACCTGCCGCGCACCGATGGCGCCACGCCCGGCACGGCCCCGCAATTCGTCGCCCTGGTGGTCGATGCCTCGGGCCAAGCGTTTCTGGATGACCAACCCCTCTCTCAGGCCGCTCTGGCCGAGCGCCTGCGCCGCATTGGTGCCGAGCGCCCGGACACCGAGGTGCAACTGCGCGCCGACGCTGCCGTGCCCTATGGCCGCGTGGTCGAAGTCATGGGCGCGGCCCATCTGGCCGGGCTGCAGCGCATCGGATTTGTGGCCGAACCCGCGGCGAACGCGGTATCGCCTGCGTCCCCCGCTCCGTCCCGCTGAGGCGCCCGGACGGCAGGCCCGCCAGCGCCAGCCCCTGACCGCCTAAAATCCCTGCAGCGCGGCCCTGCGGCTGCACTCTTCTCTCACCCCCGAGCCCCCATGCAAGACAAATACTCTCCCCAAGACGTCGAACGCGCGGCGCACGACCACTGGACCGCCACCGACGCCTACCGCGTGACGGAAGACACGAGCAAGAAGAAGTTCTACGCCTGCTCCATGCTGCCCTACCCCAGCGGCAAGCTGCACATGGGCCACGTGCGCAACTACACCATCAACGACATGCTCACGCGCTATCTGCGCATGAATGGCTACAACGTGTTGATGCCCATGGGCTGGGACGCCTTCGGCCTGCCCGCCGAAAACGCGGCGCTCAAGAACGGCGTGCCACCGGCCAAGTGGACGTACGAAAACATCGCGTACATGAAAAAGCAGATGCAGGCCATGGGCCTGGCCATCGACTGGAGCCGCGAAGTGGCCACCTGCGACCCCGAGTACTACAAGTGGAACCAGTGGCTGTTTTTGAAGATGCTGGAAAAGGGCATTGCCTACCGCAAGACCCAGGTCGTGAACTGGGACCCGGTGGACCAGACCGTGCTGGCCAACGAGCAGGTGATCGACGGCAAAGGCTGGCGCACCGGCGCCACGGTCGAGAAGCGCGAGATCCCTGGCTACTACCTCAAGATCACCGACTACGCTGAAGAGCTGCTGGGTTTTGTGACCGGCGACAAGCTGCCCGGCTGGCCCGAGCGCGTAAAGCTGATGCAGGAGAACTGGATCGGCAAGAGCGAAGGCGTGCGCTTCGCCTTCCCGCACGACATCCGGGGTGATGACGGCGCGCTGATCGGCGACGGCAAGATGTACGTGTTCACCACGCGCGCCGACACCATCATGGGTGTGACCTTCTGCGCCGTGGCGCCTGAGCACCCGCTGGCCGCCCATGCCGCCAAGACCAATCCTACGCTCAAGGTCTTCATCGAAGAATGCAAGAGCGGCGGCACCACCGAAGCCGAGCTGGCCACGCAAGAGAAAAAGGGCGTGCCCACGGGCCTGTTCGTCACGCACCCGCTCACCGACGAAAAGGTCGAGGTCTGGGTCGGCAACTACGTGCTGATGGGCTATGGCGACGGCGCCGTGATGGGCGTGCCCGCCCATGATGAGCGCGACTTCGCGTTCGCCCTGAAGTACGGCATCGAGATCAAGCAGGTCGTGCTGGTCGATGGCGAGCACTTTGACTACCACCAGTGGAACGACTGGTACGGCGACAAGCAGCGCGGCGTCACCATCAACTCCGACAGCTTCAGCGGCCTGTCGTACAAGGAAGCCGTGAACGCCGTGGCCCATGCACTGGAGCAAAAGGGCCTGGGCGAGAAGAAGACCACCTGGCGCCTGCGCGACTGGGGCGTGAGCCGCCAGCGCTACTGGGGCACGCCGATCCCGATCATCCACTGCGACGAGCACGGTGCCGTGCCCGTGCCCGAAAAAGACCTGCCCGTGGTGCTGCCGCAAGACTGCATCCCCGACGGCTCGGGCAACCCGCTGCACAAGCACGAAGGCTTCCACGCGGGCGTGACCTGCCCCGTGTGTGGCAAGGCTGCCCGCCGCGAGACGGACACCATGGACACGTTCGTGGACAGCTCGTGGTACTTCATGCGCTATTGCGACCCCAAGAATGCGGACGCCATGGTGGCCGGTGGTGCCGACTACTGGATGCCGATGGACCAGTACATCGGTGGTATCGAACACGCCATCCTGCACCTGCTGTACGCCCGCTTCTGGACCAAGGTCATGCGCGACCTGGGGCTGGTCAAGGTCGATGAGCCCTTCACCAAGCTGCTCACGCAGGGCATGGTGCTCAACCACATCTACAGCCGCCGCACCGCCAAGGGCGGCAAGGACTACTTCTGGCCGCACGACGTGGAGCATGTGCTCGATGAAGGCGGCAAGATCATCGGTGCCAAGCTCAAGAACGAAGCCACCAGCGGCGACGGCATGTTGCCCGTGGGCACGCCCATCGACTACGAGGGCGTGGGCACCATGTCCAAGTCCAAGAACAACGGCGTGGATCCGCAGGACCTGATCGAGAAGTACGGCGCCGACACGGCCCGCCTGTACACCATGTTCACCGCGCCGCCCGAAGCCACGCTGGAGTGGAACGACGCTGCGGTGGAAGGCAGCTACCGCTTCCTGCGCCGCGTGTGGAACTTCGGCCTCAAGCTCTCGGCCATCGACCGCGAGGCTGCCATGGCCAGCGTGGCCGGTGCTAGCAGCCTGCAGGATGTGCAGTTTGGCAAGGAAGCCAAGGCCCTGCGCCTGGAGATCCACAACGTGCTCAAGCAGGTGGACTACGACTACCAGCGCATGCAGTACAACACCGTGGTCTCCGGCGCGATGAAGATGATCAACGCGCTCGAAGATTTCAAGGCCATGAGCTCGGCCGGTGCCCAGGTGGCGCTGATCGAAGGCTTTGGCATCCTGCTGCGCTGCCTGTACCCCGCCACACCCCACATCGCCCACAGCCTGTGGACGGGCCTGGGCTACGCCGGTGCGCTGGGCGACCTGCTCGATGCGCCCTGGCCGCAGGTGGATGCCGGTGCGCTGGTGCAGGACGAGATCGAACTCATGCTGCAGGTCAACGGCAAGCTGCGCGGATCCATCCATGTACCCGCCCAGGCCGACAAGGCCGAGATCGAGCGCATTGCGCTGGCCAGCGAGGCCTTTGTGGCCCAGGCCGCAGGTGCTCATCCGAAACGCGTGATCGTGGTGCCAGGTCGCCTGGTGAACGTGGTGGTCTGACCCCATGAACAAACGCACACTGCTCAGTCTGGCCCCGGTGGCCCTGTTGTCTGCCTGCGGATTCCGGCTGCGTGGCGTGCCGGAGTTCGGGTTTGGCTCGCTCTACATCGCGGCCCCTGCCAGCTCGCCGCTGGCGCGTGAGCTGCAGCGCACACTCGACGGATCGGGCAGCCAGCTCAAACTGCTGCGCGACCCGGCCAGCATGCCGACGGCAGAGGCCATCTTCGATCTGCTGCAGGAGCAGCAGGAGCGTGTGGTGGTGGGCCTCAATGCGTCGGGACAGGTGCGCGAGCTGCAACTGCGCTTGCGTATCAAGTTCCGCCTGCGCACGCCCACCGGCGTGGAGCTGATTCCGGACACCGAGCTGCTGCAGCAGCGCGACATCAGCTACAACGAAACCATTGCGCTGGCCAAGGAGGCCGAAGAGGCGCTGCTCTACCGCGACATGCGGACCGACCTGGTGCAGCAGCTCATGCGCCGGCTCGCAGCAGCCAAGCGCTAAGAACAGCTCACAGAACTCCCCTGGCGTTGTTGTCTCGCCTTGTCGTACTAGTCGTGCTGCCTGCGGCGAAACGCTTGGCCATGGCCGCTTCGCTGAGTTTTGTGAGCTGCTCTAAGAATGTGCGCGCTCAGGCGCTCAGCGTCGGCCCCTGGCCGTGCGAGGGCACGCGCATGAGCGTGCTCTTGCCAAACAGCGACTCCACCAGGTCCACCGCCAGCACGGCCGTGCGGTTGCGCACATCCAGCGCGGGGTTGAGCTCCACAATGTCCAGCGAGGCCAAACGCCCGCTGTCGGCAATCATCTCCATGCACAACTGCGCTTCTCGGTAGGTGGGACCACCGGGCACCGTGGTGCCCACCCCGGGGGCAATGTCGGGGTCCAGAAAATCCACATCAAAGCTCACATGCAGGTGGGTGTGCACATCCAGCCCGGCCAACGCCTGCTGCATGGTCTGGCGCATGCCCACCTCGTCGATGTAGCGCATGTCGAACACCTCCAGGCCCTGCTCGTGCACAAAGCGCTTTTCGCCCGCGTCCACACTGCGGATGCCGATCTGCCGGATCTGCGACGGGTGCAGAGCCGGGCCACCGCCCGGCATGCTGGCCAGCCCGGTCAGCGCCTCGGGGCCGAAACCGCACAGGCAGGCCACGGGCATGCCATGCACATTGCCGCTGGGGGTCAGTGCACTGGTGTTGAAGTCGGCATGGGCATCGAGCCACAGCACCCGCAGCTTTTTGCCCACCTCCGCGCAATGGCGGGCCACGGCGCTGATGCTGCCCAGGCCCAGGCAGTGGTCGCCACCCAGCAGGATGGGCAGGTGGCCCAGCTGCAGTTCTGCATACACCGCGTCGAACACGCGCTGGTTCCATTCCACCACCTCGGGCAGGTGGCGGTAGCCGTCCACGGGCGGCTGCCACGGGTTGGCGGGGCCACTCAGGTTGCCCCGGTCAAACACCTGCAGCCCGTGGGACTCCAGCGCCGCCTGCAGGCCGGCCACACGCAAGGCCTCGGGCCCCATGGAGGCGCCGCGCGCGCCGGCGCCGATGTCGGTGGGGGCGCCGATCAGGCTGGTGGGCTGGGCGCTGCGCAGGGCGGTGGGGGGCATGGCGGTCTGACTTTCTGGGGTATGGCAGTGAGCGGGAAGGGCGCGGGCGCCCGGGGGAATTCTCAGGGCTTTGGGCGCCAATGAACAGCGCCGCAGCTGATCGGTTCGTGACCTCTCTTGTGCACTGTGAGGGCATACGCTGGCAATTTGCGCAATGCCGGGCCTGCCCAGGCGATAAACTTTGCCGCATGCAAGTCGCCCTGGCCCAACTCTCTCAGCATCTTCAACGGGGCCTGTCGCCGCTTTATGTTCTGCATGGCGATGAGCCCTTGCTCCAGCAAGAGGCGGCCGACGCCATCCGCGCCACCGCCCGCACCCAGGGCTACACCGAGCGCAGCAGCTACACCGTGGCCGGTGCCCATTTCGACTGGAGTGCGGTGCTGGCGGCAGGCGGGTCACTCAGCCTGTTTGCCGACAAGCAGATCGTCGAGATCCGCATTCCCTCGGGCAAGCCCGGCAAGGACGGCAGCGTGGCGCTGCAGCAGATCGCCGAATTGGCCCGGGGTAACGACAGCACCCTCACCATGGTCATGCTGCCGCGCCTCGATAAAGCCACCAAGACCGGCGCCTGGTTCGCTGCGCTGGAGGGTAACGGCACGTCGATCCAGATCGACCCCATCGAGCGCGGCCAACTGCCGCAGTGGATCGCAGCGCGCCTGGCCGCGCAGGGCCAGCGTGTGGTCGCGGGGGAGGAAGGCCAGCGCACCCTGCAGTTTTTTGCCGACCGCGTGGAAGGCAACCTGCTGGCCGCGCACCAGGAGATCCAGAAGCTGGCTTTGTTGCACCCCGCCGGAGAGCTGACGCAAGCCCAGGTCGAAGCCGCCGTGCTCAGCGTGGCGCGCTACGACGTATTCAAGCTGTCCGAATCCGTGCTGGCCGGGCAGACGGCCCGCGTGCAGCGCATGCTCGATGGTCTGCAGGCCGAGGGCGAGGCCGAAGTGCTGGTGCACTGGGCGCTGGCCGAAGACATCCGTGCCTTGAAGCGCGTGAAAGACGCCATGAACGCCGGCAAGCCCCTGCCCATGGCCCTGCGCGAAAACCGCATCTGGGGCCCCAAGGAGCGGCTGTTTGAACGCATCCTGCCCAAGGCCAGCGATGCCGCTTTGGCTCGCCTGCTGCAGTCGGCCCACGCGGTGGACGGCATTGTCAAAGGCCTCAAGCAGCCCGACTGGCCGCAAGACGGCTGGCAGGCCCTGCAGCGCCTGGCCTTCCAGCTGTGCCGCCTGACCAGCGCGGCACGGTGATGGCGGCCGCTGCTGCCTCCCAGCCTTTGCGCCTGCCCAACGACGACGCCACCAACGGCTGGTCCGCCATCCTGCCCCCGCGCACGCCGCGCCCTGCGCTGCAGGGCGAGGTGGTGGCCGACTGGCTGGTGCTGGGCGCGGGCTTTGCGGGCCTGGCCGCCGCGCGCCGCCTGGCCGAGCTGCGCCCCCACGCCCACATCGTGGTGGTGGATGCAGGCACCGTGGGCAACAACGCCTCGGGCCGCAACTCGGGCTTTGCCATCGATGTGCCGCACAACATCGGCAGCTCGCTCGAAGAACTGCGACAGGCCGCGCACTACCAGGCCTTGCTCACGGCGGGCATGAACGACCTGGAGCTGCTGGTGGCGCAGCACCGCATCGACTGCCAATGGCGCCGCGCAGGCAAGTACCACTGCGCCGTGTCGCCCGCTGCCGAGCGCACGCTGCAGCACCATGTGCAGGAGCTGCGCGCCCTGGGTGCGCTGCACGAATTGCTGGACCGCAACGCCCTGGCCGCGCGCCTGGGCACCAGCTACTTTGCCGCCGGGCTTTACACGCCGGGCACCGTGCTGCTCAACCCCGCCGCGCTGTGCCGGGGCCTGGCCGATGCGCTGCCCGCCAACGTCACCCTGTACGAGCAAACGCCGGTGCAGCGGCTGGACCTGTCAGGCAGCAAGGTGGTGGCGCATACCCCGCAGGGCCGTGTGCGTGCGCCGCAACTGTTGCTGGCGGCCAATGGGTTTGCGCAGCAGCTGGGGCTGTTTGGCAGCGCCTGGGGTGCGGAGACGTTTCCGCTGGTCACCTTTGGCTCGCTCACAGCCCCGCTCACGCCCGAGCAACGCAGCCGCCTGGGCGCGCCCGAGGGCTGGGGCGTGACGCCCGCCAGCGCCGTCACGGGGGCCACGCTACGCTACACGGACGATCACCGCATTCTGGTGCGCCAGGGCTTTGAATATGCGCCGCAGTTCCGCGTCAGCCCTGCGATGCGCGAGCGGGTGCGGCGTGAGCATGCCGCCGTGTTTGCCGCGCGTTTTCCGCAGCTGGGCGATGTGGCGCTGGAGCATTTCTGGGAAGGCTCCATCGCCATCACCCGCAATGGCGCGCCGCGCTGGGGGCGGCTGGCGCCGCAGGTGCATGGGGTGGCGGGGTGCAATGG